>JAAWCR010000135.1 GCA_022793355.1 Lawsonibacter sp.
CTCGGCAGCCAGGGCCAAAACGTCCACGCCAAACCCTGCCAGCAGCCGGGCCAGCCGGCACACCGGCAGGCCCATCACATTGTAGTAATCCCCGGAAATGCCCTCCACCAGCACGCAGCCGTAGCCCTGGATGCCATAGGCCCCGGCCTTGTCCATGGGCTCGCCGGTGGCGACGTAGCGAATGATGTCCGCGTCGGTGAGGGTGCGGAAGCGGACGGAGGTGCTTTCGCTCTCGGTTACCGTTTTGCCTTGGCAGCAAACCGTTACGCCGGTGTACACCATGTGCAGCCGCCCGGACAGGGTGCGCAGCATCCTGCCCGCCTCCGCTTCGCTGTGGGGCTTGCCCAGCACCCGGTTGTTGATGGACACCACCGTATCGGCGGCAATCACCAGGGCGTCCGGGTGGGAGGCGGACACCTCGGCGCACTTGCGCCGGGACAGCTCCTCCACCAGACGGCCAGGGCCTAGGGTGCGGGTGGCAATCTCCTCCCCCTGGGCCGGGATGACCTCAAATTCCGTGATTCCCATCCGCTCCAGCAGCTCCCGCCGCCGGGGGGATTGGGAAGCCAGGATAATTTTCATGGCACGCACCTCGCAAAGCTCTTTCGTCCCCCAAGTGGGAAAAGCCTCCTTTTGGGTGGAACCCTTACCCGTCCAGAGGATATTTGGGCGCCGGGTCGTCCGTGAGGCCCAGCAGGTAATCTGAGGAGACCCCGTAGTGCTCGCAGATTAAGGCGATGCGCTCAGCGGTGGTCGTGTTCCGCCCATGCTCAATTCCGATAATCTGAGTATCCCCCACACCTACTATCTGCGCCAGTTCCTTTTGGGTCTCTCCATGCTTTTTCCGTTGTTCCAGGACTCGCTGACCAAAAAGCTCTTTGGAAAACATAGAAACACCCCTTGACAAGCTCAGTAAAACTGAGTATAATAAGCCTCAGCTTTACTGAGGAATTGGAGGGAGGAAAATGGAAAGCATTCTTTATCAACTGTTCATTGACGACTATGATATTACTCCAAAGCCGGATAAAAAGCAACAACAGCTGGCGCGGCAGATTTTGGGTAAGTGGGAGAAAATAGAAGCGGCCCTCGGCCTGGAATTTGTAAACCATCTGGCAGAGCTGGAGGGGGAGCAGGAGGACTGGCGGAACTATCAGTATTTCCGTTCTGGCTTCCGGCTGGGAATCCGGCTGATCCTGGAGGCGCTGGGGTAAATCCCCAACGGGGGCGCAGCCTGCGCCCCCGCCGCTCAGGCCCGGCCCAGGGACCAGTCAATCTTATCCTCGTTGGCGCACACCCGGCGCAGCTCGTCCCGAACCTCCATCAGGGCGAAGCCCAACCGGTTCTCGCCCCGCCAGGCGGCGGGATTGCAGGCGTTCGCGTTGTCTTTGCCCATGCCGATGCCCCAAATGCGGTCCCGGGGGCTGGCCTCCACCAGAATTTTATCCCCGGTGCGGAGCAAAAAGTCCTTTAGGGCGGGATTTTGCAGGAATTTTTGAATGTTTCCGGTCAAAACGATGGTGTGCTTGCACTTATCCCACTCAGCTTGGTCAAAGTTTTTCACTTCCCGGCCCAGGGCCTTGATCTTCCCCTGGACAGTGGCCTCTAAAATTTTCTCCAGCGTCTCCTTGTCCCCGAACAGCCGGGCCTTCTCCGCCATCATAAACTGCTCCATGCAGCAGTAGGGCTGGGCCTCCACCCGAAACTCCGCCAGCCACCACTGGCTCAGGCAGGTCTCGGTGATGTGGCCGTCCCTCTCCGGGGTGTGGCCCCAAAAGTGGACCCATTTCACCTGTTTCCCGGCGGCAAGCTCCGCAATCAGGCCAGTCCGATCATAGGCCGGCTGGCCGTTGGGCCGCCAGTGGCGCAGGAAGTATTCCTCTCCGTCGTACAGCAGGGACGGGTCCAGGTCCTCGCCGTCCTCCATGACGGAGACATCGTCCCAGAAAACCGGGCGGGGAAACAGACGGTCGTACTCCTCCCGCTCCTTATCGCTGAGGGTTTGCAGCCACTCCCAAAGCCGGCAGCCGTAGTCCTCACCGTAGCCCATCCGCCAGCCGATGGAATACTGGGGAATCTCCGGGCAGGCCAGCCACTCCGGAGCCATCCACTTGTCTCCCACGCTCAGCCCTCCATGTTGGCCTCGTCCGGGCCGTTCTCCAGGTCGCCGGACACCCAGATGGAGTGTCCACAGAACAGGTCCCCGTCCCCAAACCAGAACTGGAAGGAGCCATCCTCCCGAACCTCAATGGCCTCCAGCTCCATCCGCTGGATAAACTGCTCCCGGGTGACCTCCGCGGCCTGGCCGTCCTCGTCCATATCCTGGCTCCAGTCGTTGGCCAGCTCCAGCAGCTCGTCCGCAGCGCGTTCCCGGACCCGCCGGTCCCAATCCTCTGCCCCGGCCAGCAGGGCCCTGGCGGTGGTTTGGGACTTTTTCATCTTCTCCTCGTCCTCCTGGTCGAAGGAGAGGGAAACCTGCGTCCCCAGCCAGTCCACCTCCGCCGCGAACCACTTCACCCGCCGGTCCAGGGTAAAGGTGCCCAGGCCGTCCGCCCACAGGGTCACCGGCTTCTTCTGCTCTTCCAGAATGGCCTTCAGGTCGGGGTCGAAGCCCGGCTCGGGCAAATCCAGCAGCAGGATGCGCCGGCCGTCCGCCGACGCCCGGCCCCGGAACTTGATGATAAAATCGGGGCGGGTCCGCTGGCGCAGGAAGCCCAGCAGCCGCTCGTCCCCTAGGGACACCAGCTCGGTCTCCTCCCGGTGGATGTCGGGGCTGTCTTCCTCCATCCAGGCGGTCAGGCCAGTGGACAGCCGCCACAGGTCATCCTGTCCGACCTTGGCCCCGCTGAAGCCGTTGGGCCCAATGACGGCCAGGATGGACAGCTCCTCGGGCGCAAACTGAGCGGCGAACTCCTTGAATTGACTGCTTTTCGTGCCCTCAGAGAGCGGCTTGCGCTCCTTCTCCTCGGGTTTTTCTCCCTTGCTCTTAAACAGACCGAACATGGCGGTTTCCTCCTGTATTTGTGTGTAGGGGCGGGAACCTTTTAGGTTCCCGTGGACCCAAAGCCGCCTGCGCCCCGGGTGGTTTCGTCCAGCTCCTCCACCATTTGGATGCTGGCCTGAACCACCGGGGCAATCATCAGCTGGGCGATGCGGTCGCCGGGCTGAACCGTGAAATCAGATTCCCCGGAGTTTTGAAGGCCCACCAGAATTTCCCCTCTGTAATCGCTGTCAATCACTCCGACACAGTTAGCGGGGGCTACGCCGTGCTTGACGCCCAGGCCGCTCCGGGCGTAGACCAGGGCCACGTAGTCCGCCGAGGGCAGGGCAATGGCAATGCCGGTGGGGATGGTCCGCCGGCCCCCGGCGGGGATGGTAACCGGCCCGTCTACACAGGCGTGGAGGTCCATGGCCGCCGACCCCGGGGTGGCGTAGAAGGGCAGGGGGATGTCTGTTCCGATTTTAGGGGATACCGCTTTTATTTTCAAGTCCATTTTGTAAACTCCTGAAAAATTATTCCATTAAAATTCCGTTATACCCGCTTAAACTGTTTTTCCAGCTCCTTTTTGGGCAGCTCGATGGCTACCGGCCGGCCGTGGGGGCAGTATTTGACGCTGCCGTCCATCACGGCCTGGGCCACCCGCTCCAGCTCCTGGGGGGCGCTGTGCCAGCCGCCCTTGATGGCGGCCTTGCAGGCCATGGTGTGCAGCAGCTCGTCCCGGGCGGCGGCGGGGTCGGCGGAACCGGCGGTGAGCAGCTTCTGGGCCAGCTCCTCCAGAGCGGCGGGGATGTCCCCGGCGTCCACGTCGAAGGGAGCCTGGCGCACCGCCAGGTCCTGGCCCAGCTCGTCTACCTCGAAGCCGAACTCCTCCAGCAGCGCCCGGTGGTCCAGCAGCGTTTCCCGCTGGGCCGGAGACAGCCGGCACACCGCCGGGGTGAGCAGGGTCTGCGCCATGGGGTCGTAGCCTTCGGCCTTCATGCGGTCGAAGTTCATCCGCTCGTGGGCGGCGTGCTTATCGATGAGGTATACCGTCTCTCCCCGCTCCACGATGATGTAGGTGTTCAGCACCTCCCCGGCGACGCGCCAGGGAAGCTCCTGCGTCCCGCCCCCGGGCGGAATGTGCGGTGCTGTAGGGGCCGGCGCCCTCGCCGGCCCGCCCTCCAAGGCCGGGACACGGACCGGCGAACCCTCGACGGGCGGAATACGGATGGGCGAGCCCTCGACGGGCGGAATACGGATGGGCGAGCCCTCGACGGGCGGAACATGGACCGGCGAGCCTTCAACGGGTGGGACACGGACCGGCGAGCCCTCAACGGGCGGGACACGGACCGGAGAGCCCTCAACGGGCGGAATACAGATAGGCGAATCCTCAGCGGGCGGAATACAGATAGGCGAATTCTCAGCGGGCGGAATACGGATAGGCGGGCGGCCGAGGGCGGCCGCCCCTACTTGCGAGCTGGGACGCTTCCGTTCAAAAGGAGGCGTTTGCCTCTGGGACGGAAGGGAGGGGATACGGCTGCTGTCATGTACCCGGACCACCGTTGGGGCGGGGGGCTTTGGCACCCCCCTTGTGGGGGCGGCGGGGGGCGCGCCTATCCGAAGCTGATTGGGAGTTACAGAGTCCTGTCCCCGCACCCCGGAAATCTCGGTGTTTTTCAGCACCGCCCGGGGGTGGGAGGGGTCCTCCTCCAAGGCGGAGAGGACGGCGTGGTACACCGCCGAGAACACCGCCCGCTCGGCGCCGAACTTCACCTCGGTCTTGGCGGGGTGGACGTTGACGTCCACCGCGTTCAGCCTGGTCTGGAGATGGAGGACGCAGCCGGGAAATTTACCCACCATCTTCTGGTTTTTGTAGGCCTCCTCCAGGGCGGCGGTCATCAGAGGGGATTTTACCTGCCGCCCGTTGACAAAGAAGAACTGCCAGCTGCGGCTGGCCCGACAGCAGGCGGGCAGGGAAGAAAAGCCCTCCACGGACATATCCTCTCCGGTGGCCCGGACCTCCCGGAGGCCCAGGGCCAGTTCCCGGCCCAGTACGGCGTAGACGGCGCTTTTCAGCTGGCCGTCCCCGGGGGTGAGCAGCTCCTGCTTGCCGTCCCGGATGAATTTGACGCTGACCTCCGGGTGGGACAGGGCTACCCGCTGCACCACCCCAAAGACGGCGGCGCCCTCGGCGGCGTCCTTTTTCATGAATTTCAGCCGGGCGGGGGTGTTAAAAAACAGGTCCCGCACCACCAGAGTGGTGCCCCGGGGACAGCCCGCCTCCTCCACCGGCCCGGCTACGCCCCCCTCCAGAGCCAGGGAGGCTCCCAGTTCAGCGCCGTCTGTTCGGGTAAGCGCCTCAATGCGGGAGACGGCGGCGATGGCGGCCAGGGCCTCCCCGCGGAAGCCCAGGGTGCCGATGGCCTCCAGGTCGTACTCGGTGCGAAGCTTGCTGGTGGCGTGGCGGAGGAAGGCGGTTTTCAGCTCAGAGGCTGGGATGCCCTTCCCGTCGTCCGTCACCCGGAGGAAGGTCAGCCCGCCGTGGGAAATCTCCACCGTCACCGCAGACGCCCCGGCGTCGATGGCGTTCTCCATCAGCTCCTTGGCTACGGAAGCCGGCCGCTCCACCACCTCGCCGGCGGCGATCAGGTCGGCCACATGGGGGTCTAATACTTGGATGTTTGGCATAGATGCTCTCTCTTTCATGAAACAGTCTGTAGGGCGAATATCATCCGCCCTAGCTTAATGGTCTGCGACCGGCTCCAGGGTGTCCCAGACCATCGCAAGCGTACCCTGTGAGGGAGAGAAGCGGTTGGTCTCATAGCTGATATAGTAGGCGGTACCATCCGTTTTGAGAAAGGCCTCAACCAGCATCGGGTAGCGCAGCGTAAGCGGCGTCCCGTCTGATGTTTGAGCTCGCAGTGTGAGCGTTTTGGAGTTGATGCTTTCAATGGTAACATAGGTTGTGACGGAGGTGGTCTGATAGAGCCTGTACAGCCATGTGAACTGGAGCGCACTGCACAGCGCCAGAACCGCCAGCAAAAGGGCGAGCGGCTTCCACGCCTTCTGCCGGAACCCCCGCACCAGCAATACAATGGCCCAAATGAGGGTCAGGCCAAGGCCAAGGAACGGAACCAGACTCAGAGACTCATTGACAGAATAGGAAAAAACCTCGTAAATGCCATAACGGGCCATCACACGGTTGCAGAGGAAACAGAACCAGAGAAAGCCCAGAAGAAGCAATACGATACCGCTGACGCACTTTTTCATGAATCATAACTCCAAAGCGATTTTGATGGTTCCACTGAATACAACTCCCTGGGGCCTAACCCCCGTTCAAATCCTGCTTCAGCTCGGCCAGCAGGTTCAGCGCTTCAATGGGGGAGAGGATGTTCACATCGGTCATCCGCAGCTTTTTTAAAACAGTCTCCCCACCCAGGTCCATCAGGGACACCTGGTCCTCAGCGGGGGCTGAGGCGGCGGGAGCGGGACGCCAGTCCTGGCTCTCCAGTTCCTCCAGAATCTCCCGGGCCCGGCGTACCACCCGGTCGGGCACTCCGGCCAGCTTGGCCACCTCCACGCCGTAGCTCTGGTCGGCCCCGCCCCGGACGATCTTCCGCAGGAAAATCACATCACCGCCCCGCTTTTTGGCGGCAATGTTGTAGTTTTTTACTCCGGGAATGTCACCCTCCAGGGCGGTGAGCTCGTGGTAGTGGGTCGCGAAAAGAGTCTTGGCCCCCAGGCGCTTGCGGTCGGCGCAGTGCTCCAGCACCGCCCGGGCGATGGCCATGCCATCATAGGTGGAGGTGCCCCGGCCGATCTCGTCCAGGATAAGCAGCGACTGACTGGTGGCGTGGTTGAGCAGGGCGGCCACCTCGGTCATCTCCACCA
>JAAWCR010000012.1 GCA_022793355.1 Lawsonibacter sp.
GGATGCGGTGTTCCTGTTTTACAATCTGCTCTCCGCCAAAACCAAGGAGGGTGCGCCCTACATCCAGCAGCTGGGGCACAGCCTGGACGCCTCGGGCAAGCCGGACGTGGTTTCCCTGGTTAACGGGGAGATGGAGGGGCCGGTGGTGGCCCAGGGCAGCTGGAAAACCACACTGGGCTTTACCCCCGGCAAGGTGTACCGCAACGGCGGCGCAGCCACCCTGGCTAATATCCAGAACTATGATGTGCTCTACTGGAATACCTCGATGAATACCCTGTGGGCCTATTCCAAAAAGGTCACCGGGATGATTCAGGCCGTTGAGCCCTCCGGAGCCAACCCCGCCTCGGTTACGGTGGCGGGACGGACCTACGCCATTGAAAACTCCGACGCGGCCTACGCCCTGTCCGATTTGGGTGGGTATCACCTGGGAAATACCGTTACCCTCCTGCTGGGCCGGGGCGGCGGCGTGGCCGCTGTGGCCGATGTGTCCGCCAGCGCCGGCGAACGGGTGGGCGTGGTGGTGAACACGGCCAGAGGGACCTTCCCGGACGGAAACGGCGGGACCTACACCGGCCAGACGGTTACCCTCCTGGCTACCGACGGCCAGACCTATGAGTACCAGAGCCGGGGCGGTACTGGCAAAGGCAGCGTGGTCCGGGCGGTGGCCGGGAAGGACGGCGTGGTCAGCCTGCGGGGGCTGAGCAACGCCTCGATCACCGGCAAGGTGAGTGCCGACGGCTCTAAAGTGGACAAATACACCTTTGCCCAAGGGGCGGAGATTCTGGACGTGAGCGACGACCGGGGCGCGGTGGTCTACCCCAGCCGGCTGGCCGGGCTGACGCTGAAAAGCGGGATGGTGCGCTGGTACTCCCTCAATCCCCAGGGGGAGATCGAGGCCATGATCCTTAACGACGTCACCGGCGACGCGTACCAGTACGGCTATATCACCCACTTTGAAGAGCAGGGCGAGGGGCTGAGCCGTTACTACAGCTACAGCTATGACCTCAACGGCGTGAGCTACTCCATTCCCGGCACGACCACTCGCTATCAGGTCACCGGCGGAGCCATCAAGATTTTGGGCGACGCGGCGAATCCGGAACGGCTATATGCCCTCACCCCTGTCAAGGGCGGACAGCTTGTGGGCAATCAGTTGGTGGCGGGCAATCAGAAATACACCCTGTCCGACCAGGTGGTGGTCTATGACAACCGCAATGGCGGCTACTACCTGTCCACCCTGGCCCGGGCGGAGGAGAGCGGGGCCCAGCTTACCGCATGGTTTGACAAGGCGGAGGCCGAGGGCGGCCGAATCCGCGTGATTGTGGTGAAATAAAAGCGAGTCCGTGCAAACGCCCCCTCCGAAGATTCGGAGGGGGCGTTTTTTCTTGGCGAGATTAGAGTATCCGGCGGGCACCGATGTAATACCTGGAGTTATAGGATCCGTAGAGGGTGTCGATCTCTACCATGTTGTGGTTGGTGGTGGCGTGAATAAACTGGCCGTCCGCAATGTAGATGCCCACATGGGTGGCCGCTACCGAGGGATTGCCCTCGTTGAAAAAGACCAGATCCCCGGCCTGGAGCTGGTCGGCGGCGACAGACGTGCCATAGCCCAGCTGGCTGCTGGCGGTACGGCCAATCTTATAGCCGAAGTGGGTGTATACATACTTGGTGAAGCCGGAGCAATCAAACTTGTCCGGGCCGTTCCCGCCGTAGACATAGGGCACGCCTAAAAACTGCTTGCCGTACTCCACCAGATCCAGCCCGGCCTGGGTGGACGTGCCGCTGCCCCACACGCCGGTGGGGTTCAGGGTTTGGGCGTCCTTGGTGACGGCGTTCTGGGCCTTGGGGGCCTCCTCCCTGGCGCAGGGGGTGATGTAGTCGCTGGAGACATAGCCCTGGCTGTCCTTGTAAGTAACCTTGTACCAGCCGGAGTCCATGCCGGTGAGCTGGACCACTGTGCCATCGGAAAGGGTGCGCACCTTGTCAAAGCCGGTGCCCGGCCCGCCGCGCATGTTCAAAACGCTGCCCCCCGTGGTCACTTTGCCGTAGCCCAGGTCCGCGTCGGCTTTGGTTTCTAACGTCAGGTAGTCGGCGGACATATAGCCCTCCTGGGCTGCGTAACTCACCTTGTACCAGCCGTCCTTCTCCGGCTCCAGCACCACCGCGTGGGCGCCGGTGTTGGTCTTGGCCAGGACGGAGGAGGTGGTATTGGCCTCGGCGCGCAGGCGCAGGCCGTTGGCGGTGACTGTCCCCACCCCCACGTGGGCGGCGGAGGCTCCGGTGACGCACAGGCTGAGCACAATGCCGGCCGCCAGGGCCCCGCGCACCTTCTGAAGTAAATCAGGCATATTATCTCTCTCTTTCTGTCAGTTTGCGCCTATTCCTTTTCAATGTCCATCATCAGGTCCACCCGGCGCTGGTGGCGTCCGCCCTCGAAGGCGGTGGTCAGGAAGGTGTCTACAATGCGCTCGGCCACCATGGAGCCCACAATAGCGGCCCCCATCGCCAGCATGTTGGCATCGTTGTGGCGGCGGGTCATCTCGGCGGAGAGCACATCGCCACACAGGGCGCAGCGGATGCCCTTCACCTTGTTGGCGGAGATGGAAATGCCGATGCCGGTGGTGCAAATCACAATGCCCTTTTCGCACCGCCCGTCCGCCACCGCCTGGGCCGCCAACTTGCCGAAGGCGGGGTAGTCGCAGCTGTCGGTGCTGCCGGTGCCGAAATCCTCGCAGGTGATTCCCTTGGCGGCCAGATAGGCCTTGATATGTTCCTTGAGCAAATATCCTCCATGGTCAGACGCAATCGCAATCATAACATAAAGCCTCCAAATCTTCGGCGGCGGCCGCCGCCGTTGTGCTGTCTTTTATTGTAGCGCGTTTTTCCCCCTTTTGCAAGGGAAATGAAATTTTCCTTTCTCATGTATAACCGGCCGCCTCCCTGTCCACAATAGGCTTTGGAGGTGGTTTTTTGAAAAACCGGAGCTTTTTGAGAAAGCTGGGCGACTTTGCCATGGGAAAGGGCTTTTACATAGTCCTGTTCCTGTGTGTCGCCACCATAGGAATTTCGGGCTATTATCTGCTGCAAACCGTTATGGGAGGCCTGCGCTCCACCGAGCCGGTGGGAGGAGGCGCCTCCGTGACCATCCCGGACCAGAGTGTGACCAGGCCTTCCGTCCCCGCTCCGAGCGTGACGGAGCCGGAGGTGGCTTCCCCGCCCCCGGTGGTTTCCAAACCCCAGGCCGTGACACCCTCCCAGCCGGACGACCCAGAGCCGGTGAAGGACGACACGCCGGAGCCGGACACCTCGAAAACCCTGTCCAATGTGTTTACCTGGCCGGTTAAGGGGGCCGTGCTGCGGGAGTACAGCGTGGAAACCCTGTCCTACGACCCCACGCTGGAGGACTGGCGCACCCACGGCGGACTGGACATCGCCGCTGACAAGGGGGTGCAGGTGCTGTCTATCAGCGCGGGCACCGTAGAGCAGATCTACGACGACGGGCTGATGGGCACCACGGTGGTGGTGAACCACGGCGGCGGCCTGCGCTCCTGGTACTCCAATCTGGACGCGGAAACCGCTGTGCAGGTCGGCGATTCGGTGGATATCGGCGGTATTCTGGGTACGGTGGGCTCAACCGCCATCGCCGAGGCGGGGGTGGCATCCCACATCCATCTGGAAACCGACCTGAACGGAAAACCGGTGGACCCGAGAGATTATCTGAGCTGACAAAAGCCCTCCGAGTAATCGGAGGGCTTCTTTAGTCCTGATTGGATGAAAACTGCTCCAGACACTGCTGCATTTCCTCCATTATCTCTCGAAAATGAGAACAAATCATCCCAAATCCCTTTACATAAGGGTCCCCGGCTTGTGAAAGCCCAAGAACCATCAGGTCCAGAGCGTTGAGTTCTCCCCACAGCTGATTAAAAGTATCTTGCAATTTCAAAAAGTCATTTTCCACATTTATACCCCCACGTTCCTTTAGCAACCAAAGTATACATGATTATCCTTGGGCTGACAATAGCCCGTATTCGGGCTACATAAGGCGGCTAAAAGTCAGGGCGCTTCGTCCGTGGGGAAAACAGGGGGAGTGCTATGTGCAAAGCGTATTCAGGATATTTTGCGCAAACCCCTCCAGCCGCTCCGGGATTCCAGGGAGGGCAAGGGCCTGGCCGGGGGTGTTGGCTGTTTCGATTAAGGCAAAGTTGGGGGGAAGATAGAAGGACTTGTTCATATTCATGGCGGCGATTGTCTGCCGGGCCACCATGTCTCCCCCGGAGTAGCCGGACACCACAATGGCAAAGACCCCTTTGTCGTAAAAGCGGGTTTGGCGGAACAGGGCGGTGAGCCGGTTGATGAAGGCGGTGAGGTTGGCGGACAGGGCATCGTTGTAGTTGGGGCACAGCAGCACCAGGGCGTCCGCCGTCCGGACGGCGGGGTATACCTCGTCCTGCATTACGCCACCATAGAAGCACCCCCCCTGTTCCCCGAAGTGGAGGCACATGGTATAGGGACACCCGGAGCAGTCGGACAGGGTGCCGTTGCGCAGGCCAATCTCGCGGATGGCACAGCGGCCTTCCAGCTCCTTCCGCACCCGGGACCACAGGTCCATGGTGTTGGAAGTGTGGTGGCTGGAGGCGTGAAGGACCAGTATTTCCGGTTTCTCCTTCCTGGGGAAGGAAAACGTTTCCACCTGTTCCGCCAGCTCCCGGGCGGCGGCGCGGTAGGCCCCAATCAGGCTGGTGTTCAGGTTTTTGGCCTGTACGGCGAAGTTGGCCAGAGAGCCGGTGCCCTCCACCAGAGGCCGGCCCACCAGGGCGCACCCCGCCAGATTCATCGCCAGGGCCGCCTCAGCGGCGGCGGACTTGGTGTACAGCTCCCCCGCCCCGTCTACAATCAGCCCGGCGGCGCAGCCGCGCAGCAAATCAGGTTCGCTCCGCAGTCGGGCCAGCATGCGCATATATTCCAGATTGACCCCGGTTTCCCCCAGGGGCAGGGCGAGGATAAGCCGCTGGTTTTCCAGCCCGGACAGTTCCGCCGCCCGGTTGACGGTGCGCACCTCCCGCCCGGGCAGGGCCTGCTTTATGATGCCGTCCAGCCGCTGGCCGGCCCAGCCGGAATCGGGGGCAGGATGGATAAGGGTAATGGACATGGTTTCACCTTCTTGATTTGATGCCGGCAGAGCCGCCGGGGGAAGCCCCCGCCGGGGTTAAAGAATCGTCTTTAAATGCTCCGCCGCCTCCCGGATGTGACCAAAAAGCGGGTCGGGGATATGGGGCAGCAGCTCGGTCTCTACCCCGGCGGGGGTGTAGCGGTTCTTTACCCCCATATAAATTCCGTCCAGGAACACCGACCCGCAGTGCCACTCCCCCCGGAGGGTGAGCAGTAGGGACAGGGCTCCGGAGGACAGGGCGGGGGCCACATAGGGCTTGAAGCCAATCTCCCGCATTTTCAGGTTGGCAGTGACGGTGAGGCGGGTCAGCTCCTGGGACAGCGCCTCGTCATAGTGCTCGATGGAGTTGGCGATAAACAGACCTGTCCCGTGGGGCCCAAAGGACCGGCCCTCGGTGAGGAAGGAGGACAGCCGCCCGTCCCGCTTGGCAAAGTAGGCCGCCCGGGCGTTCATCACCCCCAGGCCGAAGCCCTGAATCTGCTCAGGCCGCAGGCCTCTGCCGTCCCACTGGTCATTTTCATCCCGGTTACTTTCCAGATAGGCAGTCTTGGCCAGGGGGTCCACCGGGTCAGAGACGGCACACCACAGGCCCTGGAACTGCTTTTCCCGGGCCATTTTTGCGTAGTGGGCTGCAATTTTGGCGTTGTTCTCAAACTGATACATCCGCACGTCTTTTACCTGAGAGCCTACCGGCGGGATGCCCTTGGAGGCCACAAAGACGAACATGTCGCAGTCAAAGAGGTTTTCCGGGGCAACTACCTCCACCTCCGGAAATACGTCGTAATTCCAGGGCAGGCTGATCTGCCCCATCTCAAACTCCCAGCGGTCGGTGATCTGGCGGCTGAGGTCGCAGATGCCGATGGAGGAGATTACGTCTCCCCCCAGCAGCTTCAGCCCGGTGAGGAGGGTGGAGCCCACGTCCCCGATGGCCAGGATATTCACCCGCTTCCTGCCGGGGCGGGGGGACCACCGCAGCAGCGCCTCCCAGCCGGGGCGGCTGGTGTTGACGGCGGTGAGCCGGCCATCGGCAATGGTCTGCCGGACGTTCTCGTCCAGCTCCAGGGAGACGGTGGTTCCGTCAGACAGGGCGGCGGCTGTGGGGCCGTCGTCAAGACAGGGCAGGCGGGAGGCGTCCAGGGCCTCCAGGCTGTGCCCCGCCAGCAGCTGGCCGGGGTGGGTCACCTTGAAGGACCCACGGCCCAGCACCGGGTCGCCGGGGACGGCGGCGAACAGACGCCAGCTGTTGGAGGGCTCCACCGGGGCTCCGAGGCCCTCCAGAGGGATGAGAGAAACCAGCGCCGCGCCGTTAATATTGTAATAATACATGATAATATCACTTCCGGTATCGAATTTAGTGGCCGCGGCGTTTCATTATTGGTTCTGCCGCAGCAGCTGCTCCAGGTCGTTTTCCAAGTAGACGGAGGCGGACAGGTTGGGGTCGTAGCGCAGGCAGGTGCCCTTGTCAGGGCACAAGGGAAGGATGACCGCCTCGGGCAGCCGGGACAGGGTGAGGTTGCGCCCGTAGAGGATGCGGTACTCCTGCTCCAGGGTGCGTATCACGTCTAAAGCCCCCTCCAGGCAGGTGCGGGAGAGCTTGAACACCGCCTCCTGGCCGCAGGGGTCCTGATAGACGGGGTTGGCGTAGGGCAGAATGTGGTTGATGCCGGGCAGCAGTCCGGGCACCGGCGACTTGGGCCGCCGCACCGTGTTGCCGCCGATGAAGGGGTAGAGGGTGGCCTCCACAAACCACTGGCGCAGGGTGGGCAGAAAGTAGATGGAGTCCACCGGCTGTTCCCAGGAATTCATCAGGTCCTTGCCATAGCCGGACAGTACGCCCACCAGCACCACCTGGACCGGCACCCCCTCCTGACGCAGGATGGGGCCCAGCACCCGGAACCGAAAGCCCGGGTGCATCAGGTCGTCCACCAGAATCACGGGGCGGTTGAAGGACTTGATGGTGCGCACCTGGCTGGGGATGGGGGCGTAGTAGGGAAAGGCCTCCAGGGTGCTCTCCTTCAGGTCAGGGGTGTACACCTTGTCGGTGTGAATGGTCTTGGTCACAGTATTGGGGACAATTTTGCCCCGGAGCAGCTTGCCGAAGGGGACGCACATACTTTTGCCCAGCACCCGGGGGGTGGTGGGGACGGAGGGCACCTGGTTATAGGCGGTGATTTTCTCCAAAAGCCGCTGGTGGATGATATCGGCAGACAGGGTAAGCAGCACAGAGCCGGGGTAGAGGAGAGTCAAAGCCCGCTGGAGGTTCTGGTGGCTGCGGCGGATGGCGGACAGGACCCTGGGGTTGCGGGACAGGGGGTCCTGAATGGTGGTCTCCAGGTTCTGAATCAGGGCGGCGGGGGCGTGCATATCCGTCTCCCAGATGGGGCGGCCCTCCTCCCGGTTCAGGAAGCCGGTGCGAATCAGCACATCCTCCAGCTCCTCGCCCAAATGCCGGTCGTGGGGGCAGAACACTGCGTAAACACAGGACTCCTCCAGCGCCCGGGCCAGCAGCTCGCACAGCAGAAGTTGGCGGTAGTCTTTGAAGCGCTCCGGGGCCTCCACGGACAACAGGGTAATCAGCAGAGTTTTACCCGCCGCCCGCAGGCGGATCCGGTTGGCCAGCTCGGTATCCCCCAGGGCGGAGAACAGCTGTGAGGTGGTCAGGGACCGGTAGGCGATGCAGCCTAGAAGGTCTCCGTCTCCGGCCCGGCGCAGCAGCAGAA
>JAAWCR010000226.1 GCA_022793355.1 Lawsonibacter sp.
CTGGTCCGGATGTTGACGGTGCCTGTGGTGTAGACTGTTTCGTTGCAATCGGTAAATAACTGCACTTGCTCTGCTTCCTGGGATTCTGTTTCTTCCGAGCTGGGTGTTTTCGTAGGGTCTTATAGGGCGGTTGTTGGCTTACTACCGCCACGGCAGGGACGCTGAAATATTGGCAGACCCGGAAAGCCGGGGGCGGCTTTCCGGGTCTGCTTTCTTATTGTGTCTATCTCACCCACAATTTTGGAGGGGCAGGGGTTAGCGTATGGCATTGCTGCAGGCAGTCCCTTTTCTTTAGGATCAGACCTCGGCTTCCTGGCCTTGCGGTTCAGTGGAGGCCGGCTCCAGCTCTAGGGGGCCGATCTCGGTGAAGAGGTCGTCGCCCTCCAGGGGCTCGTCGTCGTCCTCATCCTGGCTGAAGTCCATGTCCACCTCCCGCTCGGGGCGGCTGCGAGTCTGGGAAATCAGGTTGCCCTCATCGTCAATGACATCCTCCTGACGGTACTGAGCCAGACCGGATCCGGCGGGAATCAGCTTGCCGATGATAACATTCTCCTTCAGACCCAGAAGGTGGTCTACCTTGCCCTTGATCGCGGCCTCGGTGAGCACCTTGGTGGTCTCCTGGAAGGAGGCGGCGGACAGGAAGGACTCGGTGGCCAGGGAGGCCTTGGTGATGCCCATAAGCACCCGGGTGCAGGTGGGCAGGAGCAGATCCTCGCCCATATCATTTTTCTCTCCTGCGGCGATGCGATCCCGAACCTCCTGTTCGGCATCCCAAAACTCGGTGATGTCCACGGTGGAGCCGGAGAGCAGACTGGAGCCGCCAGCCTCCTCCACACGCACCTTGCGCATCATCTGGCTGACAATGACCTCAATGTGCTTGTCATTGGTATCCACGCCCTGCTGGCGGTACACCTTCTGCACCTCGCGGATCAGATAGTTGTGACAGTCGGACACGCCCCGGATGCGCAGAACTTCGTGGGGGGACAACGCCCCCTCGGTGAGCTCCAGGCCCTTTTGAACCACGTCACCTTCCTTCACCTTGATGCCCGCAGAGTAGGGCAGGGCGTAGGTGACTACCTCGCCGTCATCGGCGGTAATTGTGACGTTGCACATGACGTTGCGCTTGGTCTCCTCGATGGAAATCCGGCCAGAGATCTCGGCCAGCTGGGCCATCTTCTTGGGTTTGCGGGCCTCAAACAGCTCCTCAACGCGGGGCAGACCCTGGGTAATATCGCCGCCGGCCACGCCGCCGGTGTGGAAGGTACGCATGGTGAGCTGGGTGCCTGGCTCGCCGATGGACTGGGCGGCGATGATACCAACCGCCTCACCGGCGCCCACGGGCTCGCCAATCGCCAGGTTGATGCCGTAGCACCGGGCGCACACGCCGCTTCTTGCCCGGCAGGTGAGGACGGAGCGGATCTTGACCTGGCTGATGCCATGGTCCTCCAGGACCTTGGCGTCATCCTTGCGGAGCATGGTGTCTCTCGTAAAGAGCAGTTTCCCGGTGGCGGGGTCCACAATGTCATCGGTGGGGTAGCGGCCGTGGAGACGCTCGGCGAAGGTCTCAATCACCTGGCCGTGCTCCTCAATCTCACTGACCATAATACCGTCGGCGGTGCCGCAGTCCTCCTCACGGATGATGACCTGCTGGGACACGTCCACCAGGCGGCGGGTGAGGTAGCCCGAGTCGGCGGTACGCAGGGCGGTGTCGGCCATGCCCTTTCGGGCGCCTCTGGAGGAGATAAAGTACTCCAGAACAGACAGACCCTCGCGGAAGTTGGCCTTGATGGGAATCTCGATGGTACGGCCGGCGGTGTCCGCCATCAGGCCGCGCATGCCGGCCAGCTGACGAATCTGGGCCATGGAGCCGCGGGCGCCGGAGTCGGCCATCATGAAGATGGGGTTGTACTGGTCCATGGATTCCTGAAGGGCGTCGGTAACGTCCTTGGTGGTCTTTTCCCAGGCGGACACGGTGAGGCGATAGCGCTCGTCGTTGGTGATAAGGCCCCGGCGGTACTGCTTGTCGATACGGACGATCTCTTTCTCCGTTTCGCCGATGAGCTCGTACTTTTTCGTAGGGACGGTCATGTCGGCGATGGCAACCGTCAAAGAGCCCACGGTGGAGTAGTGGTAGCCCAGGTCCTTGATGGCGTCCAGCATGCCGGCGGAGGTGGTGAAGCCGTGCTTGGTGATGCACTTGTCAATAATTTTGCCCAGCTGCTTCTTGCCCACTACGAAATTGATTTCGGGGTCAAACATGGCATCCGGGTCCTCGCGGTCCACGAAGCCCAGGTCCTGGGGGATGGCCTCGTTGTAGATAAGGCGGCCCACCGTGGTGGTGACCAGCTTGTGGCACAGTTCGCCGTCCACTTCCCGGTACATCCGGACCTGGATGGGGGTGTGGAGGGTGACGATGCCGGCGTCATAGGCCAGCATGGCCTCGTCCTTATCGGCGAAGGCGTGGTTGACGTCGCCCTCGTCCCGGGTGTAAGTGAGGTAGTAGGCGCCCAGAATCATATCCTGGGAGGGGATGGTAACCGGGCCGCCGTCCTGGGGCCGCAGGAGGTTGTTGGCGGAGAGCATCAGCACCCGGGCCTCGGTCTGGGCCTCGGCGGACAGGGGGACGTGGACGGCCATCTGGTCGCCGTCGAAGTCGGCGTTGAAGGCGGTACACACCAGGGGGTGGAGCTTGATAGCCCGGCCCTCTACCAGGACCGGCTCAAAGGCCTGGATGCCCAGACGGTGCAGGGTGGGGGCACGATTGAGCATGACGGGGTGGTCCTTGATAACAAATTCCAGGGCGTCCCATACGGCGGCCTCGC
>JAAWCR010000136.1 GCA_022793355.1 Lawsonibacter sp.
CGTCAGGCAGGGCCCGGCCCACGATGACCGACATGGCGTATTCAATGTAGGAGTTCTCCATCTCCGGCACCAGGGAAGAGGTGATAATCTTCTGCTCTGGGTAGCGGATCTCCTCGGGATCGTATTGGGGTTTCTTAGACATTTATTGTGTTCCTCCTTGTTAGAGGTGGATTTTATATACCAAATAAATCAGCGTGTGTCCCTGTGCGGTAAAGTAACAATTCTTTTTCATCCTGCTTGTAAATCTACAGCCAATCCGGAGCTACATGACATTCCCGGCGTCCGGAATGATTCCCGGTTAAACTGTGATCCAAATTTTTTTGCGGGAGCGTGTCCGGGATTTTCAGCGTATCAATTACCTGCTGGAGCAATTCCATGTTCCAATGACGCTTTACACAGAGCTTAAAGTCTCGCTTGAATCTTGTGGAGTATCTGACATTTAACATCGTCATTCCTCCATCAATTCGGCAAAAAGCTCCTCCGTTGTGCCGTTGAACGGGTGGCCTCCGCCGTTGTCCAGCTCCGCGAAAGCCTCTAATGTTTCGGCGTTTGGCGCCTCGTCCGGAACTGCCGCCCCCTGCAGATAGGAAATTACATAGAACAGGCGATTTTCCGGTATCTGGTCAATGAGGGTCTTTGCAAATTCCCGATTACTCATTTTTGGCGCTCCTTTCCGAAGACAAAGTATCAATAGTCCAGGTTCACCGCGTACTTGGCGTTGCGCTCGATGAACTCCTTCCGGGGCTCCACCTTCTCGCCCATGAGAACGGTGAAGGTCTCGTCGGCCCGGACGGCATCGTCCAGCTCGATACGGCGCAGGGTGCGCTTCTCCGGGTCCATGGTGGTGTCCCACAGCTCCTGGGGGTTCATCTCGCCCAAACCCTTAAAGCGGTTGATCTCCACCTTGGCGTTGGGGTTATCCCCCCGAAGCTCGGCGGACATTTTATCCCGTTCCTCCTCGGAAAAAGCCAGGCGGGTCTGCTTGCCCCGGGTCAGCTTGAACAGGGGAGGGACGGCGGAATACACATAGCCGTTTTCAATCAGGGGCCGCATGAAGCGGAAGAAGAAGGTGAGCAGGAGGGTGCGGATATGCGCGCCGTCCACGTCGGCATCGGCCATAATAATGACCTTGTGATAGCGCAGCTTGTTCAGGTCGAAGTCGTCTCCAATCCCGGCCCCCAGAGCGGTAATCACAGGGGTGAGCTTGTCGTTGCCGTACACCTTGTCTGCCCGGGCCTTCTCCACGTTGAGCATCTTGCCCCACAGAGGGAGAATAGCCTGGAAACGGGAATCCCGGCCCTGGGTGGCGGAGCCTCCGGCGGAGTCACCCTCGACGATATAAATTTCGGTCAGCTCCGGGTTGGCCTCGTTGCAGTCCCGCAGCTTGTCGGGCATGGCGGCCCCGCCCAGGGCGGTCTTGCGCCGCACCGACTCCCGGGCCTTCCGGGCGGCCTCCCGGGCCCGGTTGGCCATGAGCGCCTTGTCCAAAATGGCCCGGCCGACCCCCGGATTTTCTTCCAGGAAAATTTCCAGTTTTTCGGAGACAATGTTGTTTACCAAGGTGCGCATCTCGCTATTACCCAGCTTGGCTTTGGTCTGTCCCTCAAACTGCGCCTCGGTGAGCTTTACCGAAATAACTACAGTGAGACCCTCCCGGCAGTCCTCGCCGGAGACCTTTTCATCGTCCTTAAGCATCTTTATCTTTCTGCCATAAGCGTTGAGTACGTTGGTCAGGGCCCGCTTGAAGCCCTCCTCGTGCATGCCGCCCTCGGCAGTGTGGACATTGTTGGCGAAGGAAACCATAACCTCCTGGTAGCCGTCGTTATACTGCATCGCCACCTCGGCCATAGAGTCCTCCCGGGCGCCGGACACGTAGATCACATCACTGTGAATGGGGGACTTATTTTTGTTGATAAAGGAGACAAATTCCCGAATGCCCCCCTCGTAGCACATGTCGTCTTCCTGCTCCTGGCCGGGGCGCAGGTCCACCGTCTGGATGCGCAGGCCGGCGTTGAGAAAGGCCTCCTCCCGCATGCGGGTATGCAGGGTGTCGTAGCTGTACTCCAGGGTATCGAACATCTCAAAGTCGGGCTTAAAGGTAACGGTGGTGCCGGTGTGGTCAGTTTTGCCCACTACCTTCATCTCCTGGGTAATCCTCCCCCGGGAGAACTTCATTTCATAAATTTCCCCGTTTTTGTGTACCTGGACCTCCAGCCACTCGGACAGGGCGTTAACAACCGACGCGCCTACCCCGTGAAGACCGCCGGACACCTTATAGCCGCCGCCGCCGAACTTTCCGCCAGCGTGCAGGACAGTAAAGACCACCTCCAGGGCGGGCCGGCCCGTCTGGGGCTGGAGATCTACGGGGATGCCCCGGCCGTTGTCCGTGACGGTAATGGTGTTCTCCGGGTTGATGGTCACCGTGATATCGGTGCAGTAACCCGCCAGAGCTTCGTCGATGGCATTGTCCACAATTTCATATACCAGGTGGTGCAGGCCCGATTCCGAGGTAGAGCCGATATACATGCCCGGACGCTTACGCACCGCCTCCAGGCCCTCCAGCACCTGAATCTCCGACCCGCCGTATTCGTGGTCGGTCTGGGTAGTGTTCAGTTCATTAAATTGGTTCAGTTCTTCAGACATAGTTTAACCTCCGCGATGGAAATTCTGTAGGGCCGGATATCATCCACCTGAAAATATTCTATAATACGCCCTGTGGCGGGCGGATCATATCCGCCCCTACACCGTCTTGCGGCAGAAATCAGTGTCATTCCAGTTCCTCGTCCTCCAGATCAGCGGTGTCATGGTAATCATCGCCGCCGCTCTCTCCGCCCACCAGTTCGGTGGTCCGCATCCGCCGTTTATCCTTGGCCTGTTCCACGTGGCGGTGAATCAGCTCCTTCACCTCCCGGGGGTTTTTTACATTTTTCAGATCCAGGTGGGGAATACTCTTATCAGAGGACACCACGCACACTGTCCCTACGCCGAAAATCCGCTGCCCCAATGACATATTCAGCTGCAAATCTCGGACCCGGTACAGCAGCACCTCGTCGGACTTCAGATTAAGCAGCCCAGTCTCGCAGAACAGCCGGTCCTCGCTGAGGCTATATTTGGTGAAGGACAGGGGAAGCCCCAGATGGCGCTTGCGGTCCTTCCACAGATATTCGATGGATTCCATATATTGTAACCTCCTCAAATGTGCAGGGCGTGACCACTGGACACGCCGTAAATTTAATTTTTCGGCGCGCCGGGGTCGCCGCGCCCTACAGAATGGGACTTTTTGCTACTCCAACCCGCCCCGCGCACCCCGGCTGGCAAGGGTGGCCGATGACAGGGGGGAGATGTAAACCACTGGCTCCCCCCACCGGCTGTCCGCCAGGATGAAGGACCGGGGCAGGTCCTCGGTGAGCCAGATGGCCCGGCCTTCCGTCTCCGCCCGTTCCAGAAATTCCCGGGTCTTATAGGCCCAGCTGGCGTTGTCTAAATCAAATATACCCAAAATATCCCGGTCAGGAATCACAACGGATTGACCTAAGTGAAGATACATGACAAATATCACACTTTCCTTTTCCAAAACGCCATTCCCAGAAAATATCCAGCTAAAATTCCCAGCATAGCGGTAAATGGCAGATAAAAATTCCATCCGCCCTCATACCAAAAGCCCCAGGTGAGAGACCGAAAGCCAATCCACCGAATTAGATATCTGACCATGCCGAAAAACAAAATTGACTCAGCTATAACCAGCGGCGCCAAACGCGCAATTATCGTTTTTGTATATCGGGCAACGAACCCGCTGAGGGAAAAGGCAATTGCGCAGGATATCAGCAAAAGGGGGAGCAGCAAAAATGAATTTTCTAACGTGCAGGTCAGGATAAACTCTATATCCGCTAAAAATTTCATCTCATATCAAACCTCCGTTTTGAATGTGGAAGGCCCTGCCGCCCTCCAGACCCTCCAGCTTCTCCTCCTCGCAACAGGTGATGAACACCTGCCCGCCCCTGATACGGTTCAAAACAAAGGATTGCCGCCTAGAGTCCAGCTCGGACAGCACATCGTCCAGCAAAAGGACGGGCCATTCCCCGGTCTCCTCCTGAAAAATCTCCCGCTGGGCCAGCTTGAGGGACAGGGCTGCCGTTCTGGTCTGGCCCTGGGAGGCATAGGTCTTGGCGGGATGCCCGCCGACGCTCACCGCCAAATCATCCTTGTGGGGTCCGGACAGGCACTGCCGGCTGTCTATCTCCGCCTGCCGGTGTTTCTCCTGGTGTGCCAGCAGGAGAGGAAGGAGCTCCCGGGGCGGCAATTTCGGGTCGTTTACGGTGGACACTGTGTCATAATTCAGCTTCAATCCCTCCCGGCCTCCGGAGAAATCCGCGTGGATGGCGGGGGCGTGCTCCTGTAGGCGCTTGATGAAATGGGCCCGGTAGTGAATCACAATGGCCCCGGTCTGGGCCATGCGAAGGTTGAAATCGTCCAGCGTCTGGAGCAGGGAGGGGTTTTCCGGCCAGTCCCGCAGAATCCGGGTCTTGTGGTCATAGAGCCGGTTATACTCCGCCAGGGCCTGGGCGTAACGGGGCCGCAGCTGGCAAATGGCGCCGTCTAAAAATTTTCTCCGCTCCGCCGCCCCCGCCCGAATCAGGGACAAGTCCTCGGGACAAAACAGCACCGTGTTCAGAATTCCCGCCAGCTCTCCGGCGGTCTTCAGGCGGACTCCGTTGGAGCACAGCTGCCGCCCCCGGCCCCGGAACAGATGGGCCTCTATGTTGAAATCCCGGTTCCGGCTAAACACCTCCCCCCTGATGAAGGCGGAGTTTACATCCAGCATAATCATCTCTTTGTCGTACCTGGCCCGGTGGGACCGGGCCGCCGACAGATAGGAAACAGCCTCCAAAAGATTGGTTTTGCCCTGGGCGTTGTCGCCGTAGATCAGATTGACCCGGGGGTCAAATTCGGCCTCCAGATGGGCGTAGTTGCGAAAAAAATCCAGCTCCAGCCTCTTGATTATCACGTGACCACAAGCTCCGTTTCGCCGTCGATAACCGCCCGGTCCCCGGGGCACAGTTTTTTTCCGCGCATCGCGCAGGGCTCACCGTTGACCGCCACCCGGCCCTCCTGAATAATCAGCTTGGCGTCCCCCCCTGTCTCCACCGCCCCGGCAAACTTGAGCAGGTCCTGAAGCTTGATAAATTCGGTGTGTATCTTGATTTCATGTGATTCCATACAGCATTACTTACCTTTCTTAGTACAAAGACAAACCGCGCATCCGTGTTTCAACTAGTTGGCTTTCAACCGCACGGGCAGAACCATATAGGTGAAGTTTTCCTCCCCCTCGGCAGGGAGAATGACGCAGGGGGCCACCCCGGAGGTGAACTCCATGCGCAGCCTGTCGGCGGGGGCGGCCTTGATGGCGTCCATAAGGTATTTATTATTAAAGCCAATCTCCAGGTCATTTCCGCTCCCGGTTATGACACACTGGTCGGCGGCGTCCCCTATAGCGGTCTTTGTGGTGATGGAGACGATACCGTCTCCAAAGACGCAGCGCAGAGGAGACTTGAGCTTTTCGCTGATGATAAGGGACACCCGGTCGATGGAGGCCAGCAGGGCCCGGGCCTCTACCTCTACCTTAATCGCGTTATTCCGGGGGATGGCGTTGCGGTAGGCCAGGAAGTCGCCCTCCAGGCGGCGGCAGACCAGGATGGTGTCGCCGGTCTGGAACATGACATGACGGGCCCCCTGGGTGACGGTGACGCTCTCTTCCCCGGAGCAGATCTTTTCCACCTCGCCCAAAGCGGATCCGGGCACCACAAAGGAGAAGGTGTCAGCGCCCTTTTTCTCTTCCACCGCCTCGTGGCGCAGGGCCAGGCGGTAACCGTCCACCGAAACCACGGTGAGACCGGTATTTTCTACCTCAAAGAGGGAGCCGGTATGAACAGGGCGGCTCTCATTGTCGCTGACAGCAAACAGGGTTTGGGCTATCATGGAGCGCAGGACGGGCTGTCCTATTGTAAAGGCGTTCTGCTGGTCCACGGCGGGCAGCTCCGGGAACTCCTCGGGGTCGGTTCCCATAATGTTGAACTCGCTGAGACCACATTTGATATTGACAGTGTAACCCTGAGAAGAGAATACCACCATGTCGTCCGGCATCTTCCGCACGATTTCTCCAAAAAGCCGGGCGGACAGCACCAGGGATCCGCTCTCTTTTATCTCCGCGGGAACGGTGGCCTGAATGCCCGTCTCAAGGTTGTAGCCGGTGAGGCGCAGGGTATCCCCCGACTCGATGAGAATGCCCTCCATAGCCGGGATGGAGCTCTTAGCGGCAACAGCCCGGGAGGCGATGGACACGGCGCTGGAGAGCAGGGCTTTTTCGCAGGAGAATTTCATAACGGTTCCTCCAATCTGTTTCTCTCTCCTGGCGTAGGGAGGAGAGGATAAATGATTTAGCAGCAATAGCAGTAGGCAAAATTAATGTGGAGAAGGGACGGAATCCCTTGCGGCTGTAAGGAGAGCGGATCAACAGGGGGTGTGGGGAAGCCAGGCGGCTTTTCCACAGGGGGAAAAATTGTCAACCGTTGTCCCCAAACATTCCACAAAGAGCGGTGGAAAACTTATTCGTACCGCTCGTTGATGTTGGTGGTGATATCCTTGATGATTTCTGCTTTTTCCGCGTCGGTTTTGATCAGGTTTTCCATTCGGTTGAGGGCGCTGAGGACAGTGCTGTGGTCCCGGTTGCCGAACTCCGCGCCAATCTCCTTCAGGGACAGGTTGGTCATGCGGCGAATGAGATACATGGCGATCTGACGGGCCAGGGAGATGTCCTTGGAGCGGCCCTGCCCCCTGAGGGTGGAGGGCTCGATGCTGTAGAACCGGCAGACCTCCTCAATGATGACGTCAGCGGTGGGGAGGATGTCAGACTTCTCCTTAAAAATGTCCTTGACCGCTCGGGTGACGGTGTCCTTGTTCACTGTGTCGCCGATCAGGTCCTGATAGGCCATAATTTTGTTTACCGTCCCCTCAATCTGCCGGACATTGGCGGTTATCGTCTCGGCAATGAGCTGAATGAGAAAGTCGGGCAGTTCCATCCCCATGCGGATGGACTTGTTTTTTACAATGGCTACCCGGGTCTCGTAGTCAGGGGGGATGATGTCGGCCAGCAGGCCCCACTCGAAGCGGGTTTTCAGCCGGTCCTCCAGGCGCAGCATCTCCTTTGGGGGACGGTCAGAGGTAAAGACAATCTGCTTTTTCAGCTCGTACAGGGTATTGAAGGTGTGAAACATCTCCTCCTGGGTGGAGTCCCGGCCGGCGATAAACTGCACGTCGTCCATTAGAAATACGTCGGCGCCCCGGTACTTCTCCCGAAACTCCTTGTTGCGTCCCTCGCGGATGGCGGCCACCAGCTCGTTGGTGAAGTCGTCCCCCTTAATGTAGATGACCTTGTACTCAGGATGGTTTGAGTGAATGGTGTGGGCGATGGCATAGAGCAGATGAGTCTTGCCCAGGCCGGATTCGCCGTAGATGAACAGGGGGTTGTAGCTCTGACCGGGGTTGTCCGCCACCTTTCGGGCGGCGGCGTGGGCAAATTTGTTGGAAGAGCCCACCACAAAGCGCTCGAAGGTGTATTTTTCCGTGCCGGGGAAAAAAGGGCTCTCCTTTTCCGCCTCCTGAAGGCCGGTCAGCTCTCCTTCGGTGAGGACCACCACCTGAAAATCGGCAGAAAACAGCTCGTGAAGGGCGTTTTGGATGGGAACGAGGTAGCGGGCGGTGATGATGTCCCGTTTTAATCTGCTGGGGCTGTATAGAATGAAGCGGCTCTCCTCCAGGGAGACAGCCTCGGTGTCGTCAAACCAGGTATTCAGGGTGGTGGCGGTCATCTCCGAGCCCATCAGAGCCTTGACCTTGTTCCATACTTCCAGGGCAGGATTCATAATCGTCCTCCTTGCAGTCGTCAGGCAGATAGAAAAAAACGCTGGAAAATCAGCATATTCTTAAAGCATTTTATTATACCAAAAAATAGAACTCAGGGCAAGGTTTTTCCACATTTTTTATTTATAATGTATGGAAGAAGTTGTATATGAAGGGAGAAAGGAAGCACAAGATATGGCTTGTCCGCAAAAAAACACAAAAAACCTGCCTCCGGAGGAAAAAATGTGGTTGACAGGGGCCGCGTGTATCCGCTATAATGAAGGGCGTATCTTTTAGAGAGGACTACCGCGTCCTTCTCCAAATCAGCAGACCGCAGCTCCACCGGAGCTGTTGTTGGGCCGGGAGAGCCGGCTTGAAATCAAATGAGGAGGTGTCCCCCAAGCTTCGTACCTATCAGCCCAAAAAGCGTCAGCGCTCCAAGGAGCACGGCTTCCGCAAGCGTATGGCGACCCGCAACGGCCGCAAGGTGCTGGCCCGCCGCC
>JAAWCR010000137.1 GCA_022793355.1 Lawsonibacter sp.
CATGTCTTGGCGGCGTATTATCCGCCCTGACTGCGTTAAAAATCCTTGCCATCCGTCAGGATGCCTGCGGATTTTTGCCTTGCAGGGCAAAAAATCCACTCGCCAATCCATACACGTCGAGATATTAAACAGGCTCTTAAATAAATTGTGGCAATCTGTAAAGGAAACTGACAGGATATTTAAGCGTCAGATGTCGAGACGATGCCCGGCCTGGGCCTACAAAAGAAACGAATCTGGCAATGAGCAGCTCCAAATCGGTTGGAGTAATTCTTCCAAGAAAAAAGTTGCGGCAAATATGTGCAGTAGCAGCGAAGTTGACCCTATAAGCATATTTGTTGCCGGATCGTTCAATCACTACGGACATAGAGATAAACTCAGGGAAGTTATACACGTCAGGCGGGCAAAAATCTCCTGAAGGATAAAGTCCGATCTTTTGGCATGAAAGTGCGAGAGTCCGATAGTATATTTTAACTCGCAGGACGAAGTTTCGATCCCCCAGCGCATTGGACGGGAAGGTCTAAACCCTTGACAATGCCGTTGCTGCTTCTGTCTTTGACACAGATCAGGAATTTCCAACCTTTTTCCTGAATATGGGCAAAGACGTTATAGGACGCATACCCTCTGTCAGCGATGCTGATAGCAGGGTATGCGTCATCGGCTCTATCCATCATATCGCAGAGGGTGCGGCGCTCATCATACTGACGTCTACCCTGAACAATAGCGTCCATGTAGATATGAAAGCAAAGGTCATACAAGGCGTTCAGGTGTTGCAGGTTGTAGGGCTTCTGCCCGCCAGATCCAGGGATAAACGATGCGGTATCGTCAGGATTTGTGGGGGTGTGCAGATCGGAGCCATCAACAGCAAGGAGCTGGAAGCCCTTATAATGGTTTGAGGGTCGAGTGTTTTCAACAAACAAGCGGGAGATCGTTTCCAGTGCCTCCGGTAAAAGACGACCGCGACGTTTTACAAAATCTGGTTCGGATACCAGAGTTTTCGTACAGCTGAAGTGTTCCATAAGCTCACAGGCGATACTGCTGCCTTTCAAGGACAGAATCAGGGTGATTAACGTTGCAAAGGGCAGCTTGACATTCCTGGTAAAATCTCTGATTGGAGAACGCGCAAACAACCATGAAACAGCGCTGACGGAACGAATCGTACTATACAGAGCTTCTCGTATACAGATTGCTTTGCTTGACATAGGAGAGCCCCCTTGTAATTGATTCGGTACACACCTTTCGATTACAAAAGTAGTTTTTTGCCGAAGCGAAAAAGCACCACAGTTTTCCCGTTTGTCGAGTGTTTTTGAACATCCCTATAATTTTTTATTCTGATATTCCTCCATGAGCTTAGGTTATTGACATTGTGGTTTCCCCTCTGCATCTTTTGCCCCACACAAGGGCGGGAATCTTCGACGGGCAAACCGAACTAACCAAGGAAGCCTGCATCGTCATTGCCGGTAACTTCGGCGGCATCTGGGACGGCAGGCCGGTGCCAATTTCAGAATTGGTTCCTGGGTCATGACCACACAAACGCCGTCATCCCCAAAAAGTTCGCGGCGCTGGATGAACAGATCCTTCACCTGAAGCTATAAGCATGGTTTACAGATATGTAGAACCTTATGAAACAGATACGGCGACCACATCAGGATAGCCTATGCATGATGTCATAAAATGATATAGCCCATCCCTGGACTGTGGAGAGGGCATTGTGTGCGTCTCGATTTCATTCAACAGCATGGAACGAAACACATCTGTAAACCTCCCCCGGCTTCAGCCGGGGAGGTTTCTGTTGTTTTGCCGAAAAATGTGAGTTTTCTTCCACCAAGTATTGACAAAACAAACAAAACTGCTATAATATACTAAAAAGGTACTCTATAAAGGAGTGTGATCCGATTGCTGCTGACCCGGGAAATGGACTATGCACTGCGTATCCTCCGGGCTCTGTATCTGGACGGGCAGCTTTCCGCCGCAGCGATTGCGGAAAAAGAACACATGCCCAAGGCGGTCACGTTAAAAATACTGAAACGGCTCCATGCCGCCGGCTTGGTGTCCAGCCGCCGGGGTCCCAATGGAGGCTATCTGATCCAGCGGCCCTGCGAAGAGCTGTCCCTGGGGGATCTGTTCCTTGCACTTGGAGACCCTATTTTTGTCAACCGCTGTCAGCGGCCTGGCTACCAGTGCGAAAACCGCCGGCCAGACAGTTGCGGTATGTGCCGGGAGCTGTCCCGCATCCAGAAAGCGCTGGACGGAGAGCTGCGCAAAACGCCACTGAGCGCAATGTTCCAGGAACTTTAACATAGAGGAGGAAGTATCTGTATGCTGTATCAAACCACACAGGAGCATGAGGAGCTGCGGGCCAAGGTCAGGGAATTTGCCGAGGCCGAGGTAAAACCCATCGCCTTCATGCTGGACCAGAACAACCAGTTCCCCACCGAGGTAGTCCAAAAGATGGGCAAGCTGGGCATCATGGGCCTGCCCTATGAGAAAGAGTACGGCGGTGCCGGGGCGGACGCCCTGAGCTACGCCATCGCCGTGGAAGAGCTGGCCCGGGTGGACGGCGGCGTGGGCGTGATCCTGTCGGCCCACACCTCTCTGGGCACCTATCCTATCTACGCCTTCGGCAACGAGGAGCAAAAGAAAAAGTACCTGCCCGATCTGTGCTCCGGCAAAAAAATAGGCGCCTTCGGCCTGACCGAGCCCAACGCCGGTTCCGACGCCGGCGGCACCGAGACCACCGCCGAGGACATGGGGGACCACTACCTCCTGAACGGTGAGAAAATTTTCATCACCAACGGCGGCCAGGCCGACACCTATGTGGTCTTTGCCGTCACCACTCCCGGCATCGGCACCCGGGGCATCTCCGCTCTGATTGTCGAAAAAGGCTGGGAGGGCTTTACCTTTGAGGAGCACTATGACAAGATGGGCATCCGCTCCTCCGCCACCTGCCAGCTGAACTTTAATAACGTCAAGGTCCCTAAGGAAAACCTCCTGGGCAAAGAGGGCCAGGGCTTCAAGATTGCCATGTCCACCCTGGACGGCGGCCGCATCGGCATCGCGGCCCAGGCGCTGGGTATCGCCCAGGGGGCCTATGAGGCCGCTGTGGAGTACTCCAAGGAGCGTGTTCAGTTCGGCAAGCCCATCTGCCAGCAGCAGAACGTGGCCTTCAAGATTGCCGACATGGCCACCAAGCTGCGCTGCGCCCGGTTCCTGGTTTACTCCGCCGCCGAGCTGAAGCAGGCCCACGCCCCCTACGGCATGGAGTCCGCTATGGCAAAGCAGTACGCCTCCGATATTGCCCTGGAGGTCACCAACGACGCCCTGCAAATCTTCGGTGGATCCGGCTACCTGAAGGGCATGGAGGTGGAACGGTTCTACCGGGACGCCAAGATTACCACCATTTACGAGGGCACCAACGAAATCCAGCGGGTGGTGATCGCCTCTCACATCCTGGGCAAAGCCGCCAAGGAGGCCCCCGCCGCGGTAGCAGCCGGCCCTCGGGGTCCTGAGACCGGGGCTCGGAAGCGGCTGATCCTCAAGGACGGCACCGCCCAGGAGAAGGTGGAAGTTCTGGTGGCCAACCTGAAGAAGGACGGCCACGACTTCACCGTGGGCATCCCCATAGACACCCCCATCACCCAGGCCGAGCGGGTCGTCTCCGCTGGGCAGGGCATCGGGGAGAAGAAGAACATGAAGCTCATCGAGGCCTTGGCCAAAGCCGCCGGCGCCGCCGTGGGCTCCAGCCGCCCCGTAGCCGAGACGCTGAAATATGTGCCCATCAACCGGTATGTGGGTATGTCCGGACAGAAATTCAAGGGCAACCTGTACATCGCCTGCGGCATCTCGGGGGCCATCCAGCACCTGAAGGGCATTAAGGACGCCTCCTGCATTGTGGCCATTAATACCAACCCAAACGCAAAGATTTTCAAAAACTGCGACTACGGCATTGTGGGCGACGTACTGGAGATTCTGCCCCTGCTCACCAAGGCGCTGGACACCGGCGAGAAGCTCCCCGCCCCGCCCATGACCAAAATGAAGCGCATGGCCCCCAAGAAGGTCTACCAGCCCCGGAAGCTGTACGTCTGCAATGGCTGCGGCCACGAGTACGACCCCATGCAGGGCGACCCGGAGAACGAGGTCAAGCCCGGCACCGCCTTTAAGGACTTGCCCGAGGGTTGGACCTGCCCCCACTGCGGAGAGACGGTTGAGGCTTTCATTGAAATCGAGGCGTAAGTTCGTTCCTTTTGCTTGGAGGAAACATGATCGTCGAAACATGTATCAAAGACTCTTTTGTTGTCATTGGAAAAGAGGGGTCTACATTAGACGGAGATGGTTTTATTCAAAGATTATGGGCTGATGCAAATGCCCACTTTGAAGAAGTCCAGCATTTAGCCAAAAAAGACAAAAATGGAACCATAATGGGTCTATGGGGCGCCATGTCCGACTTCTCACATTCCTTCCACCCGTGGGAGGACTTCAGCAAAGGACTTTATCTTGCCGGAGTAGAATGTTATGACAGCGCGGAAGCTCCCAGCGGCTGGACAAAGTGGACGGTTCCTGGCTATGAATACATTTGTGTAGAATGTGAACATGATGATACATTTTCGCAGGCGATAAAATATCTGAACGAGAAAGCCATTCCATTGGCGGGGGCGGTTCACGATTTTACTGTTCCGCAGACAGGAAAAAATTATATATTTTTTCCAATTCGAAAGCTATAGGCATTATGGACTAAGAGCGTCCCGATAATTAAAATAAAAGGAGGAACCCCCTATATGTATAATTACCGCATGGTCACCGACGACCTGTACTGGGTAGGCGCGGACGAGCACCGGCTGGCCCTGTTTGAGAATATCCACCCCCTGTACCACGGCGTATCCTACAACGCCTACGTCCTGCTGGACGAAAAGACCGTCCTCTTTGACACCGCCGACTGGGCGGTGGGCCGGCAGTTCATTGCCAACGTGAAGGCTGTCCTCAATGGCCGCCCCCTGGACTATCTGGTTATCAACCACGTGGAGCCCGATCACGCCGCTTCCATCGAGGAGATTCTTCTGCGCTGGCCTGACGTGAAGATCATTACCACCCCCAAGGCGGTGACCCTCCTCAATCAGTTCGGGTTCGGCCTGGATCCCAGCGCCATTGAGGAAGTGGCTGAGGGGGATACCAAGTGCTTCGGCAAGCATACCGTCGCTTTTGTCTACGCCCCTATGGTCCACTGGCCCGAGGCCATGGTCACCTTCGACACCACCAACGGCGTGCTCTTCTCCGCCGACGCCTTTGGATCCTTCCGCTCCCTGGACGGCAAGCTCTTTGCCGATGAGGTGAACTTCGACGGCGAGTGGATCGACGACGCCCGCCGCTACTACACCAACATTGTGGGCAAGTACGGCCCTCAGGTGGTGGCCCTGCTGAACAAGGCGGCCTCCATCGTGGGCTTGGAAAATATCAAGTTCCTGTGTCCCCTCCACGGTCCGGTGTGGCGCAAGGACCTGGGTTATATCATTGACAAGTACACCCACTGGGCCACCTACGAGCCGGAGGAGAAGGGCGTTATGATCGTTTACGCCTCCATGTATGGCAACACCGAGGCCGCCGCCGAGGTGTTGGCCGCTAAGCTCACCGCCCGGGGCGTTACCAACACCCGGCTCTACGATGTCTCCTCTACCCACGTCAGCTACCTGATCTCCGACCTGTTTAAGTACAGCCATCTGGTGCTGGCCTCCGTCACCTACAACCTGGGTATCTTCCCTCCCATGCACAACTTCCTCATGGACATGAAGGCCCTGAACCTGCAAAAGCGCACCGTTGCCATTATGGGCAGCGGCTCCTGGGCTCCCCGGTCCGGCGCGCTGATGAAGGAGGAGATCGAGAGCCTGAAAAACATGACCGTTCTGGACGAGGAGATGACCGTCACCTCCTCCCTCAAGCCGGATAACGAGTCTGAGATCGATGCCCTGGCTGACGCCATTGCCGCCTCCGTTCTCAAGTAACCAAGCCCGGACAGACCGGCCCATAACGTATAGTGTGGAACCCCCCGGATTCTCGTGATGAGAATCCGGGGGGTTCTATAAGTTACCGCTTGATATCGTAGTTCATATTCATCAGGTTGCGGATGGATTCGACATCGTCGGTGATGTTGCCGTCGCCATGGATGGTGTGTTTTATCACACTGCTGGCTACAGCGAAATTTATCATATCCATAGGCCGGTAACCGTGCATCTGGGCATAAATCAGGCCGCTGGCAAAGGCGTCTCCGCCGCCGACCCGGTCTAGAATGTGGAAGGTGAAGCGCTTGCTTTCGAAGGTGTGGCCCTGATACCACATATAGGCCATTAGGCTGTTCTCGCTGCCGCTGTGGGCAAATCGGACATGGCGGGCAATACATTTCAGGTTGGGATACCGCTCCACAAAGCGCTGAAACACCTCGTCCTGCTGCTCGTAGCTGGGCTGGAGGGGCACTCCGTCCTTCCAGTCCCCTTTGGCATGGTCCTCCTCGTCCTTCCACAGGTGGTAGGGCTCGATGCCCAGAAGTACATCCACATAGGGCAGGCATTGGGTGCAGTAGTCCCGGGCCTGCGCCCAGGTCCACAGTTTGGAACGGAAGTTGCCGTCGAAGCTGACTGTGAGCCCCTTCTCCCTGGCCGTTTTCAGGCAGTTCAGGATAAAATGGGAACAGCTTGGGGACAGGGCGGGGGTGATGCCGCTGAGGTGCAGCCAGTCAAAGCCCTCCAGCAAGACGTCCAGGTCCACCTTGGAGAAGTCGTACTCGGTGATGGCAGAGTGCCGGCGGTCATAAGTCACCTTGCTGGGGCGGATGCCGTAGCCCGTCTCCAGATAGTAGGAGCCCAGGCGGTGGGTTGGGGTCTCTTCCGGGGTGGAGAGGATCACGGGGGTGCAGTGGACATCGTTGGAGCGCAGCATGCGCACAGCGCTTTTGCCCAGGGAGTTGTTGGGGACCACGCTGAAAAAGGTACTGTCCACCCCCAGGTTCGCCAGGGCCAGGGCGATGTTGGCTTCGGAGCCGCCATAGCTGGCCTCAAAGCTGTTTGCTACGCGTATCTTGCCGTAGTTGGGCGGGGTCAGGCGAAGCATGATTTCTCCGATGGTGATAAATTTCTGCCCGTCCTGCCCCCGGAGCAGGGGGCTGGTGTGTTCCATGGCCCCTCCCTATTTGCTGGCGTAGCCGCCGTCCACGGGAATCACCGCGCCGTTGAGGTAGTCGGAGGCGTGGCTGGCCAGGAAAACGCAGGGGCCCTTCATGTCCTCCCCCTTGGCACCGCCCCAGCGGTGGGCGGGGATGCGATCGGTGATCTCCTTGTACCGGGGATTGGCCGGGTCCAGCAGGGCGGTGTTCATCTCAGTTGCCATGTAGCCTGGGGCGATGGCGTTGACGTTGATGCCCCGTCCGGCCCACTCGTTGCACAGGGCCTTAGTGAGCAGGGCGATGCCGCCCTTGGCGGAGGCGTAGGCGGGGATGGTGAAGCCGCCGAAGAAAGACTGCATGGAGGCGATGTTAATAATCTTGCCATACCCCTCTTTCAGCATCTCCCGCCCGGCCAGCTGGCACAGCTCAAAGGGGGCGGTGAGGTTGACCTCCAGCACCTTGTCCCAGTCCTCCATGGGGAACTCCTCGCTGGGGTGGCGGCGCTGAATACCGGCGCAGTTGACCAAAATGTCCAGTTTGCCGCCCAGCAGCTCCAGGGAGCGGGCGAACCCGGCACTCAGGCTAGCGCGGTCCTCCAGGTTTGCCGTGACGCCGTGGCACTGGAAGCCCCGGGCCCGAAACTCCTCGGCCACCGATTCCACCTTCTCGGAACTGCCCCAGATAACCACCTCGGATCCGGCCTCCATCAGGCCCTCGGCCATGCCCCAGCCCAGACCCCGGGTGGCGCCGGTCACAATGGCCTTGCGGCCCTGAATATCAAACAAATTCGTCATAGCTCAAACCTCCGTGTGAAACAGGCCGACGACCTTCAGATAGTCGCCGGGGTGCTGGTCCAGCTCACCCAGCATGTGGGGCAGCTGGTCATAGGAGACCACCTTGGAGATAATCTTCTCCGCCGGGACCTTGCCGGTGTAGATCAGGTTGATGGCCTCCTCAAACTCCCCGGCACCGTTGCGGGAGCCGCGGATTTGCAGCTCCTTTTTGGTAATCAGGTTGGTGGGCAGGGTGATCTCGTGCTTGGGCCAGCCGGTGAGAGCAATGCGCCCGGTGTAGGCGGCATAGTCAATGGTGCTGCGCACGCCGGCGTCGGAGCCGGAGGCCTCCATGCAGCACTCCACGCCCCGGCCCTTGGTGATCTCCAGAATGCGGGCCACGGCGTCCTCCTTGGCGGGGTTGACGGTGTGGGGGATGCCGAAGGACTTGGCCAGCTCCAGCCGCTCGTCCACCACGTCCACCAGAATAGGGATGGCGTCATAAGCCAGAGCGCCCATGCCGGCCAGCAGGCCAATGGCCCCCGCGCCGATAATGGCGATGTGTTCGCCGGCCTTTAGCTGGCAGGTGTGCAGACCATGTATGCTGATAACCAGGGGCTCGGCCAGAGGGATCCGCTCCCAGGGCATGTCATTCGGGACCTTGCGCAGCATGCGGGTGGGATGGGCGAAGTACTCGCACATGGAGCCGTCGCAGTGGACGCCCAGACAGTGGAGGGTCTCGCAGCAGTTGGTTTTGCCCTGGGAACAGGGGTAGCACTCCCCGCAGTACAGGTAGGGGTCCAGCACCACATGGTCGCCCTTTTGAATGCCGTACTGGTTGTTCTCGTCCACGTCCTCTACAATACCGGCGGTCTCGTGGCCGATGACGATGGGGTAGGAGGAGACGTTCACATTGGTTCCCCGGAAGGTGGATACATCGGTGCCGCAGATGCTGGCGGCCATTACCTTGATAAGAGCATAGCCCTCCTTCAATTCCGGCTTGGGCAGTTCTACGACGGCTGCTTGACCGGCTCCCTGAACCTGAATGCCTTTCATAGCAATTCTCCTTTTTTCTTTATGATTATGATGTAGAGGCGGCCAGGGGCCGCCTGTTTTTTACTGGTCGTACTCCAGATACGCGCCCTTCATGGGAGAGGCGGCTAAATCGGAGAACAGCCGCAGCGCCCCCCGCTGGTACTTGGCGGGTTTGGGTTTCCAACGCGCTTTCCGTTCGGACAAAATGGATTCCATCTCCTGGGGGGTCTTGCGCTCCCCCTTCACCCCCACAATGTCCAGAATCCGCTGTTTTACGTCCAGATGAATCAGATCTCCCTCCTCCACCAGGGCAATGGGGCCGCCGGCCTGAGCTTCGGGGGAGCAATGGCCAATCACCGGGCCGGTGGAGGCTCCGGAAAAGCGGCCGTCGGTGATGAGGGCGATGGACTTGCCCAGCTCTTTATCCGAGGAGATCGCCTCGCTGGTGTAAAACATCTCGGGCATGCCGGAACCCTTGGGGCCCTCGTAGCGGATAAACACCGCGTCGCCGGGCTTTACTCTGTGGTGGAGCACCGCGTCAATGCACGCCTCCTCGCTGTCGAAGGGCCGGGCGTTGAGGACGGCGGAGAACATCTCTTTGGGGCAGGCGGTGTGCTTGATTACCGCGCCCTCGGGGGCCAGATTGCCCCGGAGAATGGCGATGGAGCCGTCGGTGCCGATGGCCTGGTCATAGGGACGGATGATGTCCGCCCGGGTGAGGCTGAGACCGTATTTCCGGTTAGCCTCGTCCAGCCATTTCTGGCATCGTTCATAGAAGCCGTTGGTTTTCAATTCTTCCAGGTTTTCACCCAAAGTTTTGCCGGTGACGGTCATCACATCCAGATGCAGCACGCTCTTGATCTCCTCCATAATGGCGGGGACGCCGCCGGCGTAGTAGAAGAACTCGGCGGGCCAGCGGCCGGCGGGGCGGATGTCCAGAAGGTAGTGAGCCCCGCGGTGGAGGCGGTCGAAGGTGTCGCCGTCGATCTCGATGCCGAACTCGTGGGCGATGGCGGGCAGGTGGAGCAGGGTGTTGGTGGAGCCGGAGATGGCGGCGTGGACCAGAATCGCGTTTTCAAAGCTGTCCATGGTGACGATGTCGCTGGGCCGCATGTGTTCCATCCCGGTGAGCTTCACCGCCAGCTCGCCGGCCCGGCGGGCGTACTCGGTGAGGTCGGGGCTGGTGGCGGGGAGCAGGGCGGAGCCGGGAAGGGCCAGGCCCAGGGCCTCGGCCATGATCTGCATGGTGGAAGCGGTGCCGATGAAGGAGCAGGCCCCGCAGCTGGGGCAGGCGTTGCACTTGGCCCAGTTCAGCTTCTCCTCGTCGATCTCCCCGCGCTCAAACTTGGCCGAATACATTCCGAGCTGCTCCAGGGTGAGCAGGTCGGGACCGGCGGCCATGGTGCCGCCGGTGACCACCACGGCGGGGATGTTTACCCGGGCCAGACCCATCAGATTGCCGGGCAAGCCTTTGTCGCAGCTGGCCATATAGATGCCCGCGTCAAAGGGGGTGGCGTTGGCCTGGATTTCAATCATGTTGGCAATCATCTCCCGGCTGACCAGGGAGAAGTTGATGCCGTCGGTGCCCTGGCTCTCGCCGTCGCACATGTCGGTGCAGAAATACCGGGCTCCGTGGCCGCCGGCTTGGGCAACGCCCGCCCGGGCGGCCTCCACCAGCTTGTCCAGGTGTCCGGAGCCGGGATGGCTGTCACCGAAGGTGCTCTCGATGAAAATCTGGGGTTTGGACAAATCCTCCGGTTTCCAGCCGGTACCCAGCCGGAGCGGGTCCAGTTCGGGGGCCAGTTGACGCATTTTTTGACTAATCAGCATAAATCGCGTCATTCCTTTCTTAATAAGTGGTATAGTCAACAAATGAAAAAAGGCAGGGGGCGTTTTTCATCCAGCGGGTCAGCGGCCTGCTGGGCAACGGGGATGCAGGGGCTGTGTGAAAAGCAGCGGGAGCATCGGTCGTGTTCTCTGTGATTTTAGCATATGACGTCGGATGTTTCAAGCTGGAGATTTACCTAATTCGAGGGGGTATATTTTGTGCGATTTGACATAGAGAGCCTGAGAAATAAAAAAAAGACCGGGCATAACAAACAAAATGAGATATACAAATTTGTTCAGATAGACAAAAAAGTAGGCAATTATGAGAATGTTATTGACATATGACGTATGACATATTATGATTTGGGCGTGAAAAGCACGACGCCGTGTGGGAGCAGCGGCATGGGTCAAAAAATGGGAGGTAAACCGTATGCTGCTACTTGTTTTTCTGATTTCCATAGCAGTATTATTGCTCTGCATCATCAAAATTAAACTCAATGCCTTTGTGGCCCTGCTGGTCTGCGCCTACGGCACCGGCCTGCTGGCTCTGGCCACCTACGCGGGAGGCACAGCGCCGGAGGGCTTTGCGTCCATTGCCGATGTGACTGCCTGCGTCACCAGCAACTTCGGCTCCACCTTGGGCTCCATCGGCATCGTCACCGGCTTGGGCGTGATGCTGGGTATGTTTATGTATGAATCCGGCGGCATCGACAACATTGTAGACAGGGTGCTCAAGGCTGTGGGTCCCAAGCGCTCTCAGTACGCCGTCTCCGTGGCCGGTTTCATCACCGGTATCCCTGTCTTTGGCGACGTGGTTTACATCATGTTCGCCCCTATGCTCCGGGTGCTGTCTCGCAAGACCAAGTACTCCATGGCCGCCTACGGCTGCGCCATCTCGGTGGCCACCACTTGTACCTTTGCCCTGGTTCTGCCCACCGCGCCCCCGCTGGCGGTGGCTGCGGCCATGGACATCAACGTGGGTGTGTTTTTCTTCTACGCCCTGATTTCCGCCTTTGTGGGCATGTTTGTGGGCGGCATCGTCTATGGCGGCTTTGTCAACCGGCAGGACCAGAAAGCCGGCAAGACCTGGGACTTCTCCGACCTGGATGCCGAGCTGGCGGAGAACGCCGCCAAGGCCTCTGACAAGCCCAAGATGGGTGCCATGATGGCGATGTCCATCCTGCTGGTCCCCATTTTCCTGATTCTGGTGGGCTCCTTCTCCGCCTTCCTGCTTCCCAAGGACAGCCAGCTGCTGAAGGTTCTGGCCTTCCTGGGGGACAAGAATGTGGCTATGACCATCGGCGTGCTCTACGGCGCCTTTGTCTCCCGTCCCCACCTGAACCGCTCCATCACCCAGATTATGACCGACGGCGCGGATAAAGTGGGCCTGATCCTCCTGATTACCGGTGCGGGCGGCGCTTACGGCGGAATTTTGAAGGCCTGTGGCATCGCAAAGGTTATTACCGACGGCCTCCAGGGCTTTAACATGCCCATCCTGGTCATGTGCTTCGTCATCGCCCAGGTGCTGCGCATTGCCACCGGATCCACTACCGTGGCCCTGACCACCACCGCCGCCATTGTCTCCGGTGCGGCGGCAGCCTCCGGGGTCTCTCCCATCTTGTGCGCGATTGCGGTGTGCGCCGGCGGTATTGGTTTGTCCCTGCCCAATGACTCCGGCTTCTGGGCCATTTCCCGGTTCTTTCACCTCAACGAGATCGACACCATCCGGGGCTGGACCCTGGGCGGTTTTGTAGCCGGCGTGACCATTCTGATTTTTGCCTGTATCCTCAGCCTGTTCCAGGGAATTTTGCCCGGCCTCATTTGATTTCAGCAGCCGGAAGGGTGCGCCATAGATCACGGCGCGCCCTTCTCTTGCATTTTTCGGGGGGATTCGCTATAATGTGAAAAACGACCGGAAGGGAAAGGAGCTGCTTGCTGGTATGGAAACACACTTCGAGGCAATTAACATAAATGAAGCTTCGCTGCCGGAGCGGACAGCGAAGCAAATATCAAAGCTGATTATGGAGCAGCATCTGACCAGTGAGGACAGGCTTCCCAGCGAATTTGAGCTGGCGGAGCTGCTGAATGTGGGACGGGGCACCATACGGGAGGGCGTAAAGCTGCTGGTGGCCCGGAATGTTTTGGAGGTCCGCCGGGGCAAGGGGACCTATATCACCCAAAACCCCGGTGAAATACCCGATCCGCTGGGCTTTACCTATTGTCCGGACCAGCTTCGCCTTGCCATGGACCTGTTGGAAATCCGGGCCCAGATGGAGCCCTGGGTGGCCAAAACTGCGGCGGAACGGGCCACCGAGGACAATCTCAAGGCCCTGCGGGAAACCTGTGCCATGGTGGAGCAGGATATTTTAAACGAGCAGGACCACTCCCAGAGCGACGTGCGCTATCATACCGCCATTGCGACATGCACGCAGAATCTGGTAGTGCCAAAGCTGATTCCAATTATCACTCACGCAATCAAACTCTTTGTCTCCCTGACCGAACGCCGGCTGAAAATGGAGACCCTTGTAGGACATCGGGAGATTTTAGACGCGATATGCAGCAAGGACGGGGAGCGGGCGGCCAACGCCATGGGGCAGCACATTGAGTATAACCGCGTTATGCTGGAGGAGTACAGGAGGGAGCCGCCGGGCGGCGAGTAGGACCGGTCCGGCGGGAGGGTTTACAGGGCGTTGAGCCGGTAGCCGGCACCCCAGACGGTCTCGATGAGCTGGGGATGGGCGGGATCGTCCTCTACCTTGTCCCGGATGCGTCCGATATGGACGGTGACAGTGGCGCTGTCCCCCACGTACTCGTAGCCCCAGATGGTTTCAAAGAGCCTCTCCTTGGAGAATACCATGTTGGGGTGCTCCGCCAGGAATTTCAGCAGCGCAAACTCCCGGTTGGGCATCTTGACCTCCTGGTCCCCCTTAAACACCCTCCAGCTCTGAGGGAAGATGCGCAGGCCGCCCACCGTGATGGACTCCGGCTCCGCCTGATCCACACCGGTCAGGCGGGCGTACCGGCTGAGGTGGGCCTTCACACGGGCCACCAGCTCCGCCGGGTCGAAGGGTTTGGCAATGTAGTCGTCCGCCCCCAGGCCGAGGCCGCGAATTTTGTCCGCCGACTCGGTGCGGGCGGTGACCATGAGGATGGGCACGTCAATTTTGTCCCGGATCAGGCGGCATACGTCGTAGCCGCCGCACCCGGGGAGCATCAGGTCCAGCAGAATCAGGCCGTAGTCTCCGCTCAAAGCCTGGGTGACAGCAAGCTGTCCGTTGTCCACAACGGTCACCTCATAGCCCTCTATCTCCAAATAATCCCGTTCCAGCATGGCGATCTCCGGGTCGTCCTCAGCAATCAAGAGCCTGATCATGGGCCGCCTCCTTCCCGGGAAGCTGGATGGTAAAGGCCAGCCCTCCGCAATTTTCCGCCTGAATGGTTCCGCCGTGGGCCTCCACGATATATTTGGCGATGTAGAGTCCCAGACCGCTGCCCTCGCCGGCGCGGGCACTCCGGGCCGGATCCTCCCGCCAAAACTGTTCGAAGAGGTGGGGCAGGGCCTCTGGTGAGACGCCTCGGCCATTGTCGGCGAAGCGGATGCACTGCCACGTTCCCCGGCGCTCTACCGTCAGGATGAGATCCAGCGGCCGGGTGTCCGCGTAGCGAAGGGCGTTGTCCTTCAGGTTGTTCAGCACCCGATAGAGCTGTTCCTCATCCAGAGACACCGGATGGGGACCGGGAGAAACGGTCAGGCGGACGCTTCCCCCCGCCTGTTCCACCTCCGGCCCGGCCTCCGCCGCAAAGCGGCCTGCGAACTCCCCCAGGTCGGCGGGCTGGAGGAAGAGGGGCAGGTTTCCTGTCTCCAGCCGAGAGAAGTAGAACAGCCGCTGTAGGAGCACATCCATGTCGCAGGCCTTCCGGTAGGCGATATCCAGATACTGCCGCTGCCGCTCAGGGGTCTGGGCCACCCCGTCCCGCAGGCCCTTGATGTAGCCCTTCACGCTGGTGAGGGGGGTGCGCAGGTCGTGAGAGATGCCCGCCACCAGGTCGGTGCGGGCCCGCTCATAGGCCGCGTTTTTTTCCTGCTCCTCCAACAGATGCCCCTGCATCCGGTTGAAGGCGTCGCACACCGCGGAGAACTCGTCCCGGCCCCGGTACTCCACCGGCTGGGAGAAGTTGCCCTCCTCTACTCGACCCGCAGCCTGGGCGAGGGCTTCCACCGGTTGGAGCAGCTTTTTCAGCTGGTAACGGGTAAACAGCGTGTTCAGCAGCAGAATGGCGATAATGGCTGCCCCGCCGCTGAGAAACAGGGAGAGGGTTAGGGCCTCGAGCCGGGGCCGGGCACGCTCCGGGGCTGCCGGGTGGGGCGGAGCGGCGATGCCCACCAGCTCCAATTCGCCCATCCCCCGGTCCAGCCAGACCATTCCCTCCTGGGAGGGGGGCTTGATGTGCATCGCCTGAAACATCTCCTCCGCCTGCTGCCGGTAGTAACGGTCAATGGCATGGGTGGCCGCGCTGTTTACCGCCAGCATGGCCGCCAGGGCCACCAGCACTGAGATGGTGTTGCAAAAAAAGAGGTGCCGCCGGATTCGCATAAGCTCTCCTCCCCAACAGCTTCAGATGCCTCTATTGTAGCGGAGAATTGTAAATAAACCAACGTGAGTTTCTAAACTTTTCAGAAATTTTCCTGGGATTGCGGGTGAGGATGGGCGCTGAGCTTTTCCAGCCTGGGCTGCATCCGATCGTCGGCCCAGACGACCTGGTTCCGGCCCTGCTTTTTCGCGGCGTACAGCATCGTGTCCGCGACCTTTAAGTAGGCGGCGTAGGAGCTCTCCACCGTGGGGACGACGGTGACGCCGCCAATGCTGACCGTGACCCATTGGGACACGGAGGGATCGTGGGGGATGTGAAGGTCCTCAATTGCCTGCCGTATGTGTTTCAGATGGTCAAAGATCTTTTCCGCCGGGTCTCCCATGGAAATCGCGATAAATTCCTCGCCCCCATAGCGGGCCAGAAGTTCTGTGTTGCGGTGCAGGTGGGAGGACGCCGTTGCGGCTATGGCAGAGATCACATTGTCCCCGGCGGGGTGGCCGAAGGTGTCGTTATAGGCCTTGAAGTGGTCAATGTCGAAGATGCAGATGGAGATCGGCACCCGAAAACGGACGGCCTCATTCCATTTCACCATGCTGCAGCGGTCATATCTGCGCCGGTTGGCAATTCCGGTGAGCTGATCGGTCATAGACTGCCGTTCGGCCTGCTTGCGGTAGTTATACAGCTTAATATGGGTTTTGACCCTGGCCTTGACGATAAGGGCGTGAAAGGGCTTTGTAATGTAGTCCACCGCCCCTAACACCAACCCGTGCTGCTCGTCCTCCACAGCGGACAGGCTGGTAATCAGGATGACGGGGATGCTCTGGGTGATAATCTCCTCCTGAAGCTTTTTCAGCAGGGTAAAGCCGTCCATTCCCGGCATTACCACGTCCAGTAAAATTAAAGAGTAGCTTTCCGTATTGACAAGACGCAGCCCGTCCTCCGCTGTGTGCGCGACGGAAACATCATACTCCTTATCCAAAATCGCTTTCAGCTGGGTAGCCTGCACAATGCTGTCGTCAACGATTAGAATTTTTTCCATTCTGACACTCTCCTTGTTGGGGCTGCTCGGGCCGAAGGGCTGTGAACGCCGTTGTGCAGTCGGCGCCCTGACATTTGATACAAGCATGTTTGGGAACAGGGCCTGTTTAAAACGTATCTATGCACCAGACAGCGGACGTCTGGAAGTAAACATTTACTTACCCCACAGCAAAACACACCATATATGGCGGCGTGCTTTAAGTGGGGTCCTCCGGACTGGGCTTTTCAGGTTTCAAGTAACCGCTCAGGCCGGTAGTCAGCAGCTGAAATATGGTTTCCTCGGTCTCCTGGTTGTTGGGCAGGGTGCCTTCCACCACGTATTTGGCGTACATCACCGTGGAGGTGAGGACATGGAGCCACAGAAGGTCTTGGTTGATTCGGTCCAGTGCGGGAAAAACCTTTTTAAAGAGGTGGACCATGCGGATGAACGTGTTGAAATAGGTGAAATCCCGCACCTTGTCGTATTTGGGGAAGAAGGCGCTGTCTCGAAAGCGGTGATAAAAGATGGTCTCGTCCGGGTGGGAGGTCCAATACCGAAAGTAAGGCAGCCACAGGCCTTTTACCGCACCCATGGGGTTTGTGAGCATGGTCAGAGGATTGAGCTTTAAATGGTCAAAAATTGCCGCTGCCTGCTTATCCACATAGGTGAAACACGCCACAAGCAGCTGATCTTTGCTTTCAAAATAGCGGTAAAGCGCCCCAGGAGAAATGCCCGCCAGTTCGCTGACGTTCTGGATGCGCACACCTTCCAGGCCGTATTGACGCACGGCCTTCATTGCTGCGAAGATAATCCGCGTTTTGGTGTCGTCCAGAACCATCACATCCCTCTCAAGCGGACTGCCGTAATCATGTTTCATTGCAGGCACCTATTATACACTGCTTTATTTTTCTTGACAATACTCTTTTTTCCAATTTTATGGGATTTCTGCTTTTTCTTGACTTTTTCGACTTAGGGCCCTAAACTAATAGACAGAACAGAAAGGGGATTGGGCCTATGGAGCTCCAACAGACACAGACACAAGCATTGAGCCAGCGGCAGCTTTACAGCGTGGAGCTGCTGCGGCTGGGGACGCAGGAGCTGGACGCCTATGTCCGGGAGCTGGCCCAGGAAAACCCGCTGATGGAGGTGGAGGAGGCACCGCCGGTCGCCTCCACCGGGCGCAGCGAGCTGCTGGACCGGCTGAGCTGGCTGGAGGACAACGACCGGCAGAACTGGTTTTACCAACAGTTCAGCGACGAGGAGCTGGACCCTCTGGCCCGGATCGGCACCGGTGGAGGCCTGGAGGAGACACTGGTGAGCTTTTTAACCCGTCAGCTGGACCGGCTGAAGCTGGATAGGGAGCCCCGGCGGCTGGTGGAGTACCTCATCCATTGCCTGGACGACGACGGCTATCTGCGCACTCCCCTGGAGGAGCTGTCCGGAGACATCCCCTTGGACAGGCTGGAGGAGGCCTTGGCAATCCTCCGGACCCTGGAGCCGGCGGGGGTGGGGGCGACGAATCTGTCCCAATGTCTGGTTCTCCAACTGGAGCGCATTGGGGAGGACGGACCCGTCCGGGCCATCGCGGAACACCACCTGGACGCTCTGGCCCGGCGGCACTGCCGGGCGATTGCCTCCGCCCTGGGGATCACCTTGGATCAGGTGGAGCGGGCCCGATTGATGATTCGGGAGCTGGACCCCCGGCCGGGCGCTGTGTTTCAGAGCGGAGGGGATATTCACTATGTCCAGCCCGACCTGATTGTGGAGGAAAAAGAGGGTGTTTTGACGGTGCATTCCGCCCGGGGGGAGCGCCCGCTTTTTCAGGTGAGCCGCTACTATCGTGAGCTCCTCCGGAAATCGGAGGACAAAGAGGTACAGGATTACCTGACCGAGAAGCTGCACCAGGCGGAAAATGTGCTGTGGGCGGCGGAGCAGCGGGAGAGCACCCTGATGCGGTGCGCCCGAGTCATTGTGGCGCGGCAGGAGAACTTTTTCCGGGAAGGGCCGGGGGCCCTGGCCCCTCTGGGGCTGGCCGAGGTGGCTGCGGAGCTGGAGCTTCACGAGTCCACGGTGAGCCGGGCGGTGCGGGAGAAGTATTTACAGTGCGCCCGGGGGCTGTACCCCCTGAGCTATTTCTTCTCCCGGCGGGCCGGAGCGGGGAGCAAGGACGGTCCCAGCGGCCGGGCGGCCAGGGCGCTGCTCCAGCGGCTGATTGGGGAGGAGGACAAAAACGCCCCCCTGTCTGACCAGCAGCTGACCCTGCGGATGGCGCAGGAGGGCTGCGCTGTGTCCCGGCGCACGGTGGCCAAATACCGGGAGGAGCTGGGGGTGCCCGGCGCTTCGGGCCGAAAAAACCGATAAATCATAATAAAAGGCCTGTTCGCCATGCGAACAGGCCTTTTATTATGATTGGCGCGGTTAGTCGGTGACATAGGGCAGCAGGGCGACCTGGCGGGCGCGCTTGATGGCCTCGGTCAGCTGACGCTGGTGCATCGCGCAGGTGCCGGTGGTGCGGCGGGGCAGAATCTTGGCACGCTCGGACGTGAACCGGCGCAGCTTGGCGGCATCCTTATAGTCGATGCACTCCACTTTGTCGGCGCAGAAGGCGCAGACCTTGCGGCGCTTGCGGCCGCGCATAGGCTTGTTATCCCGTTCCATAGCCATGGAATTAACCTCCTTTTTAGGACCTGAAAAGGTCAAAGTCAAAACGGCAGATCGCCGTCGTCAGTAGAAAGTTCGGCGAACTGGTCGCCGTCTGCGGGCGGAGCCCCGTAGCCGCCGAAGGGGTCGGTCGCGGGGGCAGGGGGGGCGGGATAGCTCCGGTCCTGGCTGAAACTGCCCTGGCCATAGCTGGGGCTGTAGCCTCCGCCGTCACCGTCCCGCTTGGAATCACCGAAGTAGACGTTATCTGCCACCACCTCGGCGCTGATGCGCCGGTTGCCGTCCTTGTCGGTCCAGTCGCGCATCTGAAGCCGGCCCTCCACCACAGCCATGCGGCCTTTGGAGAAGTAACGGCTGACAAATTCCCCGGTCTGACGCCAGGCCACCACGTCGATCCAGTCGGTGGCCCGCTCGCCGGTAGTCTTGTCCCGAAAGTCCCGGTCCACCGCCAGGCGGAAGGAGGCCACAGGGACCCCTGCCTGGGTGCGCCTGAGCTCAGGATCACGGGCCAGACGGCCCATGAGGATGATTCGATTCAGCACTGTGGCTCCCCCTTACTCGTCCTTGCAGACAATCATGGAGCGCATCACGCCGTCGGTGATCCGGAAAATACGGTCCAGCTCCGCAGGGACGGCGGCTGCAGCGGTGAAGGTCATCAGCACGTAGTAGCCCTCCATCAGGTCCTGGATGGGATAGGCCAGCCGGCGCTTGCCCCACTCGTCGATCTCAGACACGGTTCCGTTGGCCTCCACCACGCCCTTAAAACGCTCCACCAGAGTCTTGATCTGTTCTTCGCTCAGGTCGGGCTTCAGAATGTAGATCGCCTCGTAATTCGCGTTAATTTTTGCCATGTTTTGCACCTCCTTATGGACATGTGGCCCCCGGCGCTTGGCCGGGAGCAAGGATTTTGCCGCTCCGTTATGGAGACAGGCTTAATCATTATACCGGAATATTTTGAGAAGTCAAGAAAAATTTCAAATATTCCGGATAGTTCGCAAAGTTTTCAGGAAAAACCGGCCCGCCTTGCGGATGCGGGCCGGTTTCGGGGTCAATCCAGCTCCTCCAGGCCGAACAGCCCGGCGGGCAGCAGGTCGGACAGCTCCATCAGCACCGGGTCCAAGCCTCCGTCCCACTGCACCCTGGGGATGCGGACCTGAACCCGCCCGTCCAGGGGTCCGGAGGGCAGGCCTGCGGTCACGGACAGGGTGGTTTTTCCCCACTGGGTCAGCAGGGCGCCCTTGTGCAGGCTTACGATGTCCCGGGCGATGGAGAGGCCCAGCCCCGCCCCCTGGCCGGGGAGGGGCAGGTTGTCCCCCGCCCCCTCCTGAAACAGGGCGGCCAGTTGCCGGGGACTGGGCGGGCCGCCGATGCCGGATACAGTGAGCCGGGCCTGATCCCCCCGGCGGCTTCGGGTTAGGGTCAGGGTCACCTCCCCCGACTCTCTGGCGGCGTTTGAAATTAGGGTAAGCAGCAGCTTTTGCAGCAGCTCCGGGTCCCCGGGGATAAGCATCCCCGAGGCGGAGCTCATCAGTCTCAGTGCCACCCCCGCCTCTTCCAGCAGGGGCCCGGCCAGCTGGACCGTGTGCAGGCACAGGCCGGCCAGGTCCATGGTCACCGGGTGGAAGGGTACCCCGTCTTCCCAGGAAGCCTGGTTCAGATAGTCCAAATTTCCCAGTAGACGGAACAGACGGTGCATACTTTTGCTGAAATCCGCAGCGGGTACCCGCCCTTCGGGCAAGGTGGCGGGGCCCACCTCGGCCATGACTTCGCCCAGCAGGGCGCGTAACTCCCGCAGTGCGCCGGTCAGCTGACGGCCAGTGAGGGCATTCTGGGGGGCGGGGCGGAACAAAATCAGTGAACCGTCCCTGCCGGGGGCGCAACTATAGGTATAGCGGCTCTCCCCGGCGGTAAAACCGCCCGCCCCTGTGTTCCCCGTCTCGGGCAGAAGGACACAGGGAGGGAGGGGCGACCCGGCCTCCAACGCGGGCAAATAATTCCGGGCTATGGCGTTAACAGAGAGTACCACGCCCTCCCGAACCTGAACGACGCCTTCGGGAAAGGCATCCAACAGGGACTGTATGGAATCGAGCATATCACAGTGTTCCCTTCTGGCCGTTTTCGGCCCGGTGCGGCAGCATTTTCAATGGTTAGGATGTACAAAATGCCTTGTTAAATGTTACAGCCAGTATATCAAATTTTTCCATCCGCTACAATAGAAAATGTCGAAAAAAGTCGAAAGCCGCACTGGCTGAGGGCCGGGAGCGGGGGTGTGGAAGGGGGGCTTGGAGAGGTTTGCTCGCTTCTGTGGCAAAATTTCAGAATATTTCCTCCGGAAAACTATGAAAAAAAACACTTGGAAAATGAGAAAAAGCGGGGTATAATATGGAAGCTACCACGCTGCGGAGCGTCCGCAGATAATTTGATAATAAAGGAGTCCTTCACATGAGCATCAAAGTTGGCATCAATGGTTTTGGCCGTATTGGCCGCATGGTATTCCGCGCCAGCCTGAATCATCCCGAGATCGACATTGTGGGCATCAACGACCTCTGCCCCGCCGAGTATCTGGCCTATATGCTGAAGTACGACACCATGCACGGCACCTGCCAGGCTGAGATCAGCTCCACCGAGAACGCCATCGTGGTCAACGGCAAGGAAATCCCCATCTCCGCTGAGCGCAACCCCGCCGACCTGCCCTGGGCCAAGCTGGGCGCTGAGTATGTGGTGGAGTCCACCGGTCTGTTCCTGACCAAGGAGAAGGCCCAGGGCCACCTGGACGCCGGCGCCAAGAAGGTTATCATGTCCGCGCCTTCCAAGGACGACACCCCCATGTTCGTGTGCGGCGTCAACCTGGATAAGTACACCACCGACATGAACTTCGTTTCCAACGCCTCCTGCACCACCAACTGCCTGGCCCCCATCGCCAAGGTGCTTAACGACAACTGGGGCATCAC
>JAAWCR010000235.1 GCA_022793355.1 Lawsonibacter sp.
ATCTGCAAGGAAATTTCGTCGTTATTGTCCAAACGCAGCAGGACCTCGTTGGAAAGCCGACTCAGGGACAAGGTTGCTATCCCCCCCACAGCAGACACTTCCCTGGGCTTGCCATTGACCAGCAGCCGGGCGCCGGCGGCCAGGGCCTTGTCGGTATTGATGACATACCCAACCTGATAGACCCCACTGGCCTTCACGGTGAACTTGGTGTTGTCTGGGCTGATGGTGATGTTCTTGCCCTTCACCTGGTCATTCGGCAAAGACACCAGACCATTCACAGGGATCGCGGCTGCGCCGGTGTTAGCGGCATAGGCAAAGTCGATGATAACGGGGCCGGTGGGGCCAGTTGGACCAGTGGGGCCAGTTGGGCCGTCCTTACCGACCAGATCTGGTCCGGCAGGGCCTTCTGGTCCTGTCGCGCCGGTGGGCCCGGTGGGACCTGTGGGTCCGGCAGGACCGTTGGCGCCAGTAGCGCCAGCGGCTCCGGTGGCTCCGGCGGGACCGGCAGCGCCAGTGGCACCAGTGGATCCGGCGGCTCCGGCGGGGCCGGCGGGGCCGGTGGGGCCGACGGGACCCTGCATGGGAGATGCCTCCAGCGCCCCTTGCATTTTGGACTTCAGAAAGAGCTGGTTTTGCACAGCGGTCTTCAGCAGGTCCTGGACGCTCTCGTTAGCGGACAGCACATCTTCCACGGTAGCGGCAAGGCCGCTGAGGCCGGGCAGGGTGCCTAGGATATATTGCAGCTTCTCGCCCTCAGCATTGAGGATGTGACTCAGGCCGAGTTCCTCCATGGCGATGGAGGAGAGAATCTGATTGACTGCATTTTCCCGCTGGATAGGCGGGTCAATGTTGGGAAAGCTGGGCAGAGACATAAAACAATCTCCTTTCTGAATGAGAGCGCACGCCAGGAATACACCGGCACAACAGCAGAAAAAGCCCCTTACCAGTGCGGCCCTCGAAACAGTTTATGTGTCTGCTAGCTGGCGGGTTCTTTTTGGAACCCCTCTGCTCAATTTGTCATAGACTGGACCTGAGCTATGGGAATTTTGATGTATAACTATAAACGAGAAAATCTGAAAGATGACAAAAAAGAAGACATAGCCTCAAATGTTATAATGGAAGCGTGACCAACCACAAAAATCGACATGACCTTGGAGATTGGATGCCCTTCAGGATGGCCTGGTGCAGCTTATTTTCATCCATCGTGGGTGAAGTATGGCAGAATTTTGTGCCGAACTCCGAGTCAGCATACCAAGCGCCGGCGGAAACATCTGAGAAGTTTACGGGGTCTGAAAATCGGGCAAGCTGTCAATCCATTTGTCGACATCCTCCTGTTTGACCTCTGCAGCTTTGGATTGCTTTACATCCAAACCGCCTGTTATCACATCGGCATTGGGTTGAAGCTCTTGAATCGTAGTTAAAGTTCCTGTGAAGCCGTTTCATTCAAAGAGCCGGTTTCTGTGCCGCTGGTGTTTCCGGTACTTGTGCCGCATGATACCAATGCAGCCAGCATGGCCCATGCAAGGATAAGGGCGAATAATTTGTTCACAAGAAATCCCCTCCGCAATTAGAATAAAATCATCAGATACTCTCACGGCGCCCATAGGTATTTTTTAAGATTAGGGCTTGTTTGAAACAGGTCAACATGCCCAAACGCCGGCTCTTTTTCCACCATGCTTTGCCAATTTTCCTTGAACTACATCCAGTATTCCTGCGTCAAATTGGCTTCCTCTGGCGAAAAAATTTCTCGCCGTCGGGCACAGTTCCATTGTTCAGACAGCGCCTAAACCGATGCGGCAGTTCCTTTCATTTCATCTGCTTGGCGCTTTGACTTGTCAGATGTGCGTTCACACACTTTCTTGCGGGTAAACCTGGAATCAGCGGAGATGAACGGCGGAGGCTTTCAGCCCCGCTCCAAAGGTGCGCAGTTCCACCAGTTTGCTGGGGGAACCGTTTTCCCCGCCATGGGCTGTGAATACCCCCATATCCTCTAAGCCCAGAAAATCCAGGAAATCTCCCTGATAGGAGAACATTGCGCCATCGTACATATTGGCATCGCCAGAACTTAAAATCATAGCGACTTTTTTCAGCCTGGGCGGCTTGCCGGGGTAGGCGGCAGAGTAAAAACGGTCAAGGACACACTTCAACTGACCGCTGATGCTGTGGTAGTAGATAGGCGAGGCGATCACCAGCATTTCCGCCTCCTTCAGCAGCGCATAGACTTTCTGCATATCATCCTTCTGAACGCACTCTCCGCGCCCTTTGGTATGGCAATATTCGCAGGCGAGACAGCCGCCGATCTTCATCTGGCACACGTCCATCACATCCACCTGATGGCCCGCCGACACAGCCCCCTCCCGGAACGCCTCGATCATGCCTTTCGTATTCCCGTTGGGTCGGGGACTGCCGTTTAATACAAGAATTCGCATATTGTTTCCTCCTGATATTGTTTGAGACGGATGCAGCCTCTTTACTGCTACATCCGTCTCCATAGTGAGCCAAGCAGCTCTTTTATTTCAAGTTCTCCTGAAAGAACTCCGCCAGCTTGTCAAAGGGGATGATGTCCATCCGGTCGTAGAGGTCGGTGTGGACAGCATCCGGGATGAGCAGCAGCTCCTTGTTGTCCCCCGTCAGCTTGGCAAAGGCGTCTTTGCCGAAATAGCAGGAGTGGGCCTTCTCACCGTGCATGACCAGGACGGCGCTGCGGATTTCGTGGGCATAGGCCAGGATGGGCTGATTCATAAAGGACATACAGCCAATCACATTCCAGCCGCCGTTGGAGTTGAGGGACCGGGGATGATAGCCTCTCGGGGTCTTGTAGTAGTCGTAGTAGTCCTTGACAAAGAAGGGGGCGTCCTCCGGGAGCGGGTCCACCACACCGCCGCCCAAGGCATACTCGCCGCTCTTGTAGTCGGTCAGCCTCTGAGCGTTCAAAGCCTTGCGCTTGGCATAACGGGCCTCCTCGCTGTCCTCGGCGTCAAAGTAGCCGTTGGCGTTCACCCGGCTCATGTCGTACATGGTGGA
>JAAWCR010000138.1 GCA_022793355.1 Lawsonibacter sp.
CCCTGACGGACGGTGGCGGTCTCAAAACCGTCCTTGTAGTCCTCAGAATACTGGAAGTAGCCCAGGGCGCGCATCATCATGGAAGCGGCCTGAACCGGGGTGATGGGGTCCAGGGCGCCGTAGGTGCCGTCTCCGTAGCCGGAGACAATCTTGTTGGCGTAGCAGGCGCCAACATAGGGACGGGCCCAGGTGGGGACATCCCAGAAGGGACAGCTGGCCTCGTAATACTTGTAGTCCAGCTTCAGCAGATTGGCCATAACAACGGCCATCTCTGTGCGGGTGACGGACCGGTCAGGCTCAAAGTTGCCAGTGTCGGCGTTGCCGACCATGACCTCAATGGCCTGAAGGACCTCGATGGCCTCGACGTTGTCGTTATCGTCGGCAACGTCGGGGAAGCCCGCAGCACCGGCTCCGACAACCATCATGCCCAGGAGCATAACAGAAGCCAGGGTCAGGCTGAGAGCCCGCTTCAGGTTTCTCATTCGGATTTCCTCCTTACAAATTTGTTCGGCCTGAGAGGGGCCGTTTCGGGCTGGAACGCGGAACTGCATTACTACCATGGCAGCCTGTGGAGCTTAACATTTTTGCAACAAAATTCTACGTTTCGCCCAAAGATTTCGAGGTTTTTCAACTTTTTGGACCTGCCACTGCCGTGTCACGCTCCTTGCGTAGGGATAAAAAGTTGGAAAAACCAGAAAGGAAACCTGAAAATCGTCCGTTTCCGCATAAAAAAGTGAAACTGGTAGACATCCGGTAGACGCCCTGAAATTTAGAAAGCCGCCAACCCCTTGCAGGACAAGGGTTTGGCGGCTTTTTTGGTAGACATTTGGTAGACGGGGCATAAAAGAACAGGATACAAAAAGGGCCGCCCAAATAGACGGCCCTGAAGGGAGAAGATTTATTTCAGGCTCAGTGCTTCCTTCACCTTGTTGATGATATGCACACCGATAGCCCGAGCGGCATCCTCGGTCTGAGCGCCCAAGTGGGGGCTGACGATGAAGTTATCACACTCAAACAGAGGGGAATCAAACCCAGCGCCCTCAGTCAAACCGCCGGCGGCCAGCTCATTGGCCATAACGTCGGTGGCAAAGCCGCCGAGCTTGCCGGCCTTCAAGGCCTCATACATATCTTGCTCATTGACGATGCCGCCCCGGGCCATATTGAGGACAACCGCGCCATCCTTCATGGTGGCGATGGACTTGGCGTTGAACAAATCCTTGGTCTCGGGAGTGAGGGGCATGTGGATAGAGACGAAGTCGGAAGTCTTTAACAGCTCCTCCACGGATACGCCTTTGGTCGCCTCCTGGTCGAAAACATAGTCGGGGAGGTAGGGATCGTAAGCAACCACGTACATCTGGAACGCATGAGCCAGCTTGGCCACACGCTGGCCCACACGGCCAAAGCCCAGGATACCCAAAGTCTTGCCCCGCAGCTCGCGGCCCATAAACTTATATTTGTCCCAATTCTTGCCGACCTTTACATCGTTGCAAGCGTCGATGGTGTGGCGGGAGATGTCCAGCATCTTGGAGATAGTCAGCTCGGCCACGGCGTTATCGTTCAGGCCGGGGGCGTTAAAGACCTGAATACCCTTTTCCTTGGCGGTGGCCATGTCGATGTGGTTCAGGCCCACGGAGCACACTCCGATAACCTTCAGCTTTTTGGCGGCGTCCAGGATTTCCTTGTTGATGGCGGGGTCCACGCGCATGATAAGGACCTCATAGTCGCCGATCATGCCGGCCAGCTCCTCTTGCGTGGGGAGAATCTTGGTGTCAACCTCCATATATTTGCCCAGGTTCTCTGCGATTGCGGGGGACACGACATCGATGATAAGACATTTCATAAGCCAACATTCCTTCCTTAATTTATCAAAATTTGGGCGGGAGCCCATACCAAACAACTCTCTACTCAATATTATGCCACATTTTTTTGTATTTGGGAAGTACCTTTTTGCCGAGGGTTGCCACAATTGTTTGGCTGTGGTATAATAAAGCATTAACGAAAAAGGGCGGGCATTTTTGTGAACTTTCAACATCTGAAATATTTCCTCATGGTGGCCGAGGAGCTGAACATCACACGGGCGGCGGAGCGGCTGTACATCTCTCAGCAGTCGCTGTCCAACCACATCGGAAACCTAGAACGAGAGCTGGATGTAAAGCTGTTCACCCGATCCCCCAAGCTGTCGCTGACCTACGCGGGCGGACTGCTGGTGGACACAGCCACCCAGATTCTGGATTTGCACAGCCAATACCTGTCCAAGGTGGGGGATATCAACAAGCAGTACCTGGGGGTGCTGCGGGTGGGCATCTCTCACACCTGCGGACTGGCGCTGCTGCCCGACATTCTGCCCAGGTTCCGTGCGGAATTTCCCCAGGTGGAGTTCTCCCTGTTTGAGGGCAACTCCACCCAGCTGGAGGATGAACTGTCCCACGGGCGGGTGGATCTGATTATCTGCTTTCAGCCCATTATCATGGAGGGGGCGGCCACAGTCCCGCTGATGGAACAGCGGCTGATGCTGGTGGCGCCAAAGAGCTTTACCCAGGGGCTGTTCGGCGGCCAGGCGGAGGAGAAGCGGCGGCAGTTCGCCCAGGGGACGGATATCCGGGACTTTGCCCATCTGCCCTTTGTGCTCATTAAGCGGGGCAACCGCACCCGGAGCATTGTGGACCAGTATTTCAGGCGGTACTATTTTAACCCTCAGCTGATTTTGGAGACGGAAAACACCGTTACCACCCTGGCGATGGCCCAAGCGGGCATCGGGATGACCATCTGCCCGGAGCTGTTTCTGCGGGCCATGCCGGCCCCCACGGCGGAGTCGGTGGGGGTGGACCTGTTTCCCCTCACCGACCCGGCTACCTCGGGCAGGCTGGTGGCGGGATATCAGGAGAGCCGGTATCTGCCCCACTTCGGCCAGCGCTTTCTTGAGATTACCCAAGAGATTTTGAAGTCCTACAAGGAGCTCAGCCCCCAATAAGGGACAAGCGCTTTGCTCTGTGAAACGGGGGAAGGAGATCCTGCGCCCTCCGCTCCTAGCGGTTCGGGTTACAGGGCCATCCGGGTTTTTGCCAGCTCCTGGGCGATGTTAAGTACGTGGTCTCCGATACGCTCAAAGTCGGTGAGCAGTTCGGAGTAGAGGATGCAGGCCTCGTCGGAGCAGGTGCCGTCCCGCATGCGGGTGAGCTGGTCCCGTCGGAAGTCGGCGGTCATGTCGTCGATTTTCTGCTCCAGCTGGGCCACATGGGCCAGCCAATCCGCGTCCCCAGCCTCGCCGGACAGCAAGGCGGACACCGCCCGGATGGAGACGTCCCGCATCTGCCGCAGCTCCGCCTGGGCATATTGGGAGAGGGCAATATCCTTTTCCGCCAGCAGCCTAGTGTAGCCGGCCAGATTGTCGGCGTGGTCACCGATGCGCTCGATGTTACCCGAGATGGAGAAAAAGCTGCTGATAATCCTGGAGCCCCGCTCGTTGGTTTCGATGGAAATCAGGCGGGAGATATAGCGGGAAATCTCTCGGTTCAAATAGTCGATATAGCCTTCCCGTTTTTCCACCCGCTCCAGAGGGGCCACATCCAGGTCCAGCACAGCCTTGAAGCTGGTGTCCACGTTCTGCCGGGCCATTTCCAGCATGCGGTGCAACTCGTTGCGCAGCTGGTCCACCACGATGGCGGACACACCCAGGCCGCCGTCCTTGCCGCCGGCGGTGACGGGGGTGAGGTAGGCCAGACGCATGCCCTTGTCGCTTCTTTGCTCAGGTTCCTCCGCGTCGGGAAGAATACGGGCAGCGAGCTGGGCCAGATAATTGCCGAAGGGGAAGAGAAGAACGGTGGTGGCCAGATTGAATACCACGTGCATAACGGCAATCTGGGCCATAGGGCCGGGGACCAGAGTTTCGATCAGGCTGGTCAGGGGGAAAATCATTACTACACCGGTAAAAATCACCGTACCGATGACGTTAAAAAGGATATGGACACAGGTGGCCCGCTTGGCGTCACGGCTGACGCCGAAGGAGGCCATGACGGCGGTAATGCAGGTGCCGATATTCTGGCCGAACAGGATGTAGACGGCCCCGGAAAACTCCACCACCCCGGCGGCAGCCAGGGTCTGCAAGATGCCCACAGAGGCGGCGGAGGACTGGATCAGCGCAGTGAACACCGTGCCGAAGAGAATGCCCAGAATGGGGTTGGACAGGGTAGACATCATGTCCACAAAGGCGGGGACCTCCCGCAGAGGTTCCATGGCATCGCTCATCATGTCCATGCCGATGAAGAGGAAGCCCAGGCCGGCCAGGAGCTGGCCAATGTGCTGGGTCTGGGGCCGCTTGATGAATACCATCATAGCCACGCCCGCAAAGGCCACTACAGGGGCCAGCGCCCCCACATCCAGGGCAATGAGCAGGCCGGTGGTAGTCTTGCCCACGTTGGCCCCCATGATAATCCACACCGCCTGGTTCAGGGACATAATGCCCGCGTTGACAAAGCCAACCACCATGACGCTGGTGGCGGAGGAGGACTGAACGGCGGTGGTAATGACAGCGCCCACAAGGATGCCCATGAGGGGATTGGAGGTGAGCTTTTCCAGGACGGATTTCATGCGGTTGCCCGCCGCGGCCTCCAGGCCGGAGCTCATCATCTGCATGCCGTGGAGAAACAGGGCCAGGCCGCCGAAGATGCCCAAAAATTCTAATACGTCCATTTCTCTTCCCTTCCGCGGTCGCCCGCTCTTCCCTTTTTGACAGCGAGTCCAAAAATATACCATTTTTATTATACTGCCGCCCCTTTCCCCCTGTCAACTAAAAAAGAGCGGGTATCCGGTCTGGGGTTCGGCCCCAGTGTGGCCAGGGCATTCAAAAAAGGGCGCGGTACGTCCTGATTTCCAATAAATGTATGAAAACGTCCCACATTGGGGCGTTTTCCTCGTATTTACAGGGGAGCGAAAAAGCCCCCTTTGGCGAAAGGGCTTTTTTCGCGCCCCACAACGATTTAAGGAGGAAATTTTATGGCGAGCAATCAGACACCCAATTACGGGCTTTCCCAGTGGAAACGGACGGACCAGGTGCGGATGGAGGACTTCAACGCGGACAACGCCAAAATTGACGCGGCCATCCAGGCGGTGGACCGGCGGGTGGAGGGCAAGGCGGACGTCTCGGCGGTGGACAGGCTCAATCAGACGGTCAGCCAGCAGGTGGGCGCTCTGGCGGGCAAGGGGAACTGTCAGATTTCCACGATCAGCTATGTGGGGAATGGCCGCTTTGGGCAGAACGCTCCCTGCTCCCTCTCCTTCCCGAAGCTGCCGAAGCTGGTTCTTGTATTTGCCAGTAACGGTTATCCGCTCTTTCTGATGCCGCCCAGCACATCCGCCGCTGTGGACGGCCGGGGGGTTACTGTGTCCTGGGGGGAACGGAGCGTCTCCTGGTACAGTACGACGAGCGAGGGAATCCAGCTCAATATATCAGGGATAACCTACCATGGCCTGGTACTGATGGAGTGGAGCTGACGGAAAAAAGGCCCCCGGGCCTTATGGCCCGGGGGTGCCCCGCTTTCTCTAAAGCGGAAGGGTTCGCTTATTTTTTCAGCGCGCTGTAATCAAGGTTCAGCGTCCAACCGGTTCCCCGATCACTTATGTTGGGACCGAAGTGGATGGTAACAGGAGCGCTGCTTGCCCCGGTATCCTCGTTCCAGGCGAAGAGGAGATAGCCAGGATCACCGGTTCCGATGGTGGCAGTATTCCCGCTCGGCGCCCCGGCGCTCACAGCCGTAAAGTATGTGATGGCCGAGTCCTCGGTGGGCCGCTGGATCCCCACAACGATGAAGTGGGTGAACTGACCTTGGGTGAACCACACATCGCTCTGTCCGGTGATAGTCCTGCCGCCAAATGTGTAATCGCCATAATTCTCCATGTCGAAGGCCTTGGACACGGTGATCATACCGTCACGCACGTCGAAGGACTGGCCGTCGGCGGGCAGAACTTTCTTGTTCGCCGCGTTGTCGCCGGCAGCGCCGATCAGCGTGTTATTCACGGCGGTGGGCACCACAGCGATGGGAGGCGCGGTGTAGGACGCGGTGGCGTCCTGGGGGGCGACCAGGGCGGTATCGCCCTTGGTGACCTCAAAGGAGACGGTGTAGGTGCCGCTCTTCGCGCCGCCAGCCTGATTCAGCTGCTCGCTGCTGTTGGTCTCGCACTTGCCCATCTCCCAGTGGAAGGTGGCGGGCTGGCCAGCCGCACGGCCACCATTGCCGATTGTCCATGTCTCCTTGGTCTCGGTCACGTCCTGGGTATCCGTGTCATCGACGTTCAGCTGTCCAAGTTCCTGACCGTTCAGCTTGACGGTGGCGACGATCTTGGTCCCCTCCTCAAGAGCAACCACGGGAGTTACCTTCACCACCAGCCAGGGCAGGGTGGACTTTCCGTAGGCCTGGACATTGGTCCAGCTGGTGTTGTTGCCGTCGGGCTTGAAGCCGGCGGCCACAGCGTTAGCGAAATCGTTGCCGTTGGTGATGATGCGGGCCTCAACCTCGATGGGGGAGTTTTTCTCCACGCCGCCCATGTCGTCAGAAACCTCGACCTTAGCCGGGGCGTTGATGCTTCCGGACGACTCGTCGGTAATAGGCGTCCCAATGTTACTGGAAGCGGTGATGGTGGTGTTGGTGGTCGTGGTGACGGGCACCTTGGTAACCTCATCCACCAGCAGGCCGGGGTTGGTGGTGCTGTTCACCGTGGGAGGCAGGGTCAGGGTGGCCCCAGCCGCCATCGCGACCTTGTTGGTCTCGTTCTTCTCGGTGATGGCGACAGCGCTGGTGCTGTTGTTGATGCTGATTTGAGCGGTGGTGGCAGTCTCCTCCACCTCGGTGGCCCGGGCGCCGGCCATGTTCTTCACAATCAGCTTGCCGGCCAGGGTCTTGATGTCGGCGTAGCCGTTGTTGGAGGCAGAGGTGCCGTCACCCACAACGATGACGCCGGTGGTGGTCACGGTCCCGCTCACGTGCAGGGAGTTGGAGGAGTACACATAAATGATTGTGTCGCTCACCGACCCGACGTAAGTGGTGCCGTTCACCGTGAGGGAAGCAGTGTCGCTCCCATAAGAGCTGATGGTGCCGGCCACGCTCAGGGTGGTGCCGGAGGTCAGATTGACCACGTTGCCGCCCCGCATGGTGAAGTTGCCGGAGACGGTCATATCCCGGGTGATGTTATATACCGTCCTGGGAATTGTGGCGGTTCCGGTACGGAACACGACATTAGCGGCCTCAACGGGGAAGTTGACGCTCTGAGTCATGACCTCAAAGGTGCCGCTCCCGCCATTACCGGCGCGAACCACCAGCTTGCCGGTGCGGCTGCCGGTGCCGTCAGCGCCAATGACGATGTTGTTCGTACCATCATTCTGATAGCAGTACAGGTCGCCAAGAACGGTCAGGGTACGGTCGGCGGGGATAATCAGGGTGCGGTGGGTGGCGCTCAAGTCCCGAGGACGCCAGGTGCCGTTGATTACAACGTCCTTGCCGTCATTCAGCAGCTGCTGGACCCGGGTCAGGTCGCTGTTCGGGTCGATGGACTCGCCGGTGACCACAGGATCATAGCCGGGTCTGTTGGTCTGCGGCTTGGTGTTGTCCTGGAAGAACACCCACTCGGCACGGCCGGTGCTGTTCAGCACGGCCACAACACGGCCGCTGAACTGCTTGCCGTTGGTGGGGTTGTTGCTGCCGTTGCGGTCGGCGTCGTTAATCAGGTTGAAGGCTTCGGCCACGGTGCCGCAGTCGTCATAGACCCACTCGCCATTCACAAAATGACGGATAACCGCTTTCGCGTCCGCCATGATCGCCAGACCCTCGTCGTTGTTGGAGGCGTCGAACTTCAGGGTCCGGCCCTGGAGGGTCATGGTGTTGTAGTAGTAGCTGCTTCCATCCTGGGTGTAGGCGCCCTTCACGCCGGTGGCCGCGCTGTTAAAGGCGGAGGTGTTGACATCGATGTCGTAGACATTGTAGTCGGCCAGATCGGTGCTGTTGGGCTTGCCATTCTTGGTGGGATTGTTCAGATAGTCGTAGTTGCTGTACACCTCGTCGGCCTGGTTGGTCAGGGCGGTGTCGCTCACCTCAAACCCGCTGGCGTTCAGGGCGTTGGGCAGGATGTTGATCTTGGTGACGTAGCCGTCGGAATCCAGGATCAGCTCCTGCACGGTGCGGGGCCGCAGCTGGGAGGTGGTGTTGCTGTACTTGCTCTTGATGGTCTTGGTGTCCTTCACGCCGTCCATGATGACTTCCACGTCCCAGTAATGGACGTAGTCGCCATTGGTGTCCCGTTCGACGCGCTCGTTCTTGGCGCCGTCGCGGATGTAGGCGTAGTTGTCCACAACGCCCTCGGCCTCACCCAGGACCACGCAGGCGATGATGTAGTTGTTGTCGCTGTCATACACGGCGTGAGCCCAGCTGCCGGGCTGATAGATCAGCTTCACGTCCTGCACGCCGGTGTACCGGCCGGTAATCTCAGTGACTCCCTTTTTGCTGGGACCGGGCTTGTTGCCGTCCTGGGTCACGTCGCCCATCTCAGCGGTGATGTAGACGGAGGCGTCCTCGCCGTAGGCGTTTCCAACACCGTTGCTGTTGGCGGGCACGTTAACATAGCTTCCATAAGTCGCGCCAGTGGCGGAGGGGACCAGCCGGACATTGGAGCAGTCGATCACGGTGTCGGCCGCGGTGGCAAAGGTGCGGGTCCAGCCGTCCACGGGGGTCAGGGTGTAGACGTTGTTGCGCACGGAGTAGGTATACCACATCTCCTCGTGGTTCTGGTCCTGCGTCCAGGTGGTGTACCCGGCCTTGGGAACGCCGTTGGGCGCGATGTTCTTGTTGGTATCGGACACGTTTACATCAATGGCGCTCATCGTGCCGTCGGTAAAGATACCATTCGCCTTGGCGGTGGTCATGCCGATGGCGCTTCCGGGACGGTCATAGCCGGTGATGAACACATACTGGGACTGGCCGGAATACAGTTCGGCGCCGATGAAGTAGCCGTACTGATCCATGTACAGGGTGTAAGTCTTATCCACCAGACGGTCGTCGGAGTAGTTGTTCAGGGTGTTCTGCTTGTACCAGGCCTGAGCGTTAGCCTTGTAGGTGGTGCCGCTGGTGGTAATGTCAGTGACCTTGCGGCTGGCGTCGTTGCCGGCGTTCCAGTTGGAGTAATCCTCCGTTTTGCTGGCGAAGCCGGTGACCTCTACGTTCTCCATGATTTCCACGTCGAACATATCAACCACGACCTTGGCGGAGGCCAGATTGCTCTCGTCGGCCCAGTTGACCAGCATCCAATCGTCCTTTTTCAGGTCCGCGATGCCGGGCACGTCCTCCAGGTCCACCAGCTTGGTGATGCCGCCGTTGCTGTCATAAACAGTCAGGGACACGTTCTCAGCGCTGGCGTTATAGTCGCTGTTGGCCTGAGCCAGGTAAGTGTTGATGGACACGATGGTGACCAGTTCCTTGTCGTTGTCCAGATAGATCTCAGTCAGGACGCCCCGGCCGGTGCCAGCCAGATTGGTATTATTGGAGCGGACCAGGTTATCCTTGACCAGATTGCCAACACTGTTGTTGCCGTTCACATAGCCATCCAGATAAGCGATCAGATCGTTGTCCCGAATGGTGGACTGGCCCAGCAGATCATAGACCTCCCGGCCCTTGACGCTATCGGTGTAAGCCTCGTGAACCAGCAGCTCCTTCTTGGCGTAGGTGCCCACCTCGGTGCCCTTGTAGCTCCAGGTACGGGCAGGACGGCCAAAGACGTCCAGAGAGTCGTCGTTCAGCTTCAGGTCGCCGTTGTACAGCTCCTCGCCCAGCTGGACGTAGTACTGGCCGCGGTTGAGGTTGTTGCCGCCAGACACGTCGCTGGTACGGCGCTCAATGGACTGATACTTGCTCTCGGTGCTGGTGCGGGGGGTGTACTCGGCGACGTAGCCCACAGTGATGGACTCGCCGGTGGAGGCGGTGTAGGTGCTGCCGGGGGTGCCGGTGAAGGTCACCATCTCGCTCTCCAGGGCGTTCAGGGCCATGCGGGCCACCTGGCCGCGGGTCATGTCCTTGTCGGCGCTGGAGCCAATGCCCTCAAAGATGCCAATCTGGGTACCCTGACGGACGGTGGCGGTCTCAAAACCGTCCTTGTAGTCCTCAGAATACTGGAAGTAGCCCAGGGCGCGCATCATCATGGAAGCGGCCTGAACCGGGGTGATGGGGTCCAGGGCGCCGTAGGTGCCGTCTCCGTAGCCG
>JAAWCR010000139.1 GCA_022793355.1 Lawsonibacter sp.
CACGAAGCGATCATCGACCGGGCGACCTTTGAGGCGGTCCAACGGGGGTTGAAGCTGCGGACGAGGACAGATGGAACTGGAGAAACGCATCTGTTGGCCGGGCTGGTGAAGTGCGCCGATTGCGGCTCCACTATGAGCAAGAGCTCCAACGGCAAACGGGCCTATCTCCGCTGCAAGCTGTACGCAGACAGCGGCAGAGAAACGCTGTGTACCCGGCACTCGGTCCGGCTGAACCAGCTCATCGACCTGATCTCTGACCGCATCCGCTATTATGTCCAGACCTATTACCAGTTGGACCCGGCGGACCTCCAGCCCCAGAAGGACACCCGCCGGGAGGCGCTGGAGCAGGAACAAAAGGCCCTGACCGCCCAACTGGAGAAGCGCAGTCAGGCCCTGAAAACGCTGTACCTGGACAAGGTGGCCGGTATCCTCAGCGAGGGCCAATTCGTGGAGCTGAACCAGTCCTTTCTGGAGGAAAAAAGCCGCCTGGAGCGGCGGCTGGCGGTTATCGGCGAGGAGCTGGCGGAGCAGGACCGTTCCGAGGACCAGGACGACCGGATGGAACGTGCGAAAGAGCTTTTGAAATTGGAAACTGTCCCCCGGGAATTGGTGGTTGGATTGGTGGAGCGCGTCGAAATTGGAGAGAAAGACCCAGCTACAGGCCAGCAGGAGGTCAAGGTTTTTTGGCGGTTTTAATGTAGGGGCCGCCGCCCTCGGCGGCCCGAATTCGGGCGGGCCGGCCAGGGGGCCGGCCCCTACAGACACCCAAATGTCCCAACGAAACAACCCCCTGGGGCGCGGTTCCGTCCACCAGAGCGACGCTCAGGGCAGGAAAGACGACGGCGTCCAGGGAATCCGGGTCGCCGGAGCATAAAATGTACTCGGTTTCCAGGCCGGACTCCTCCGCCCAAGCGCCGATTTTACGCATCAGGGTAGATTTGCCACAGCCGGGACCGCCTTTCAGGATGTAAATTGCTCGCGCCCGCTCTGGAGGAAGCAGATGGTCATACAGGGAATAGAAGCCGGCAGGGGAGTTAGCCCCCAAAAAGTATTGAATATGTGGTAAAGCAGTCATAAGCGACCCTCCGTATTAACGATATTACGCCTCAGCCTATGCCGGGACAGGCGAATCTGTGAAAAACGGCGGTCCAAAAATAGGAACTGGGCATTGTATCCTGGTTTGATTTTTGCTATAATGGAGAAAACTGTAAGAAACCCGCCGGAACGCCTTCGGGCGGTTGACAGGGCACGATAAGGGAAAGGACGGAAAACCGTAATGAACAAGCAGTGGACAGACACGTTCCGGGAGGAGATTGCACACTTTCGGGGGACCATCGACGCCTTTGACGAAGGGGAGCTTGACCGGAAGGCGTACAAAGGAACCTCAGGCGGATTGGGCTCCTACGCGCAGCGGGACCCCTCCAGGCACATGCTGCGCCTGCGCATGCCGGGCGGGCGGCTGACCATGGAGCGGCTGGAATTTCTTGCGGAGACGGTGGAGCGGGAGAAGGTAGGCCGGCTGAAGCTGACCACATGCGAGACCATCCAGCTCCATGACCTGTCCGCCGGTCAGGTGCCCGATATCATAACGCGGGCCATAGACAGCGCCATACTCACCAAGGGCGGCGGCGGCGACAACCCCCGCAACGTAATGGCCAGCCCCCTGTCCGGGGTCCAGCCCGGCGAGGCCTTCGACGTGATGCCTTACGCCGAGGCAGTCACAGAATATCTGCTGTCCATCTGCCGGGACATCAAAATGCCCCGCAAGCTGAAAATTGCCTTCTGTAACGGGGCGGACGACAGCGTTCACAGCGCCTTTCGGGACATGGGCTTCCTGGCCAATGGGGATGGGACCTTTGCCCTGCGCGTTGCCGGCGGCCTGGGAGCGGCCCGGCCCTCCATGGGCGTGCTGGTGGACGAGGCGGTGGCCCCCAGGGAGGTCCTCTACTACGTCCGGGCCATGGTGGACACTTTCTGCGCCCACGGTAATTACGAAAACCGGGCCAAGGCCCGCACCCGATATATGCAGGACACCCTGGGGCCCGACGGCCTGAAGGAAGCTTTTTTGAAGAATGTGGCCGCCCGTAAGGCTGAGGGCGGCTTGGACCTCACCGGACTGGAGAGTCCCGCCAACATTGCCAGAGACAACAGCGGTACGGTGGATCACCCCCGTGCCATCCTCCAAAAGCAGCCCGGCCTCTACGCTGTGAAGTACCACCCCATCGGCGGCCTCCTGCCCGTGGAAAAGCCGCGTCAGCTCTATGAGCTGCTGAAGGATATCCCTGGAGCCGAGGTCCGGATTGCCCCCAATGAGGCCCTGTATATGATCAATCTCACCGCCGCCGAGGCGGAGAAGGTAATTGCCGCCACTGCTGACGGCGCACAGACTGAATTTGAGCACAGCGTAGCCTGCATCGGAGCGGCCACCTGCCAGCAGGGGGTCCGGGACAGCCAGAGCGTCCTTCGGACGGTTGTGAAAGCCGTCCGGGAGGCGGGCCTCCCCGATGGAGCCCTGCCCAAGCTATGTATCTCCGGCTGTCCTTCCAGCTGTGCGGCCCACCAGGCGGGGGCCATAGGCTTTCAGGGGGGCGTAAAGCTGGTGGACAAAAAGCCCGAACCGGCGTTTAAACTGACCCTTGGGGGCAGCGACCAGCTGGGAGAGGCCCGATTTGGCGAGGGTGGAGCTGTCATTTTGGAGAAGAATATGCCCGCCCTTCTGGTGGAGCTGGGCAAAGCGGCGGCGGCGGCCGGCCAGCGCTGGGAGCAGTGGTCTCGGGACCATGCCCAGGAGCGGGACGCCATCATTGCCAGATATTCGTAACGTGTACTGCGGGGCGGCCCTTCGGGGCCGCTCTTTTCCCCGGGGCGAACTGTGACAAGCGCTAAAAGAGGAAGGTCAAACTGGCTGGAATGGTGTAAAATGTCTCTTGACAGGGCGGGATACGCAGAGTAAAATGTGGTGGAAATGAAAGAAATCCTGCAAAAATGCAAGATAACTTCCAGTAAATTGCAGGAAACACATATGGACTTGCCGTTGGGCAGGGAAACGAGAAAGGAGCGCACATATGCACACGTTTGAGACCAAAATCCAGGAACTGAAAACCTCCGTACTGGCCGAGGTGGCCCGTTTGACTTGGGAGGACAAGCTTCAAACCGGCATTCTGGATGTGCCTGAAAAAATTATCCCCGGCCCGGAGGCCAGCCTGCGCTGCTGTATCTACAAGGAGCGGGCCATTATCAGCAGCCGGGTGAAGATGGCCATGGGGGGCGACAAGAGCAACCCCAATGTGGTGGAGGTTCTGCCCATCGCCTGTGACGAATGCCCGGTGACGGAGATGACGGTGAGTGCCTCCTGCCGGGGCTGTCTGGCGACCCGCTGCGTCCACGCCTGCCCCAAGGACGCCATTACCATCGTCAACCACCGGGCCAGCATCGACCATGACAAGTGCATTACCTGCGGCAAGTGCGTCAGCGCCTGTCAATACAGCGCCATTGTGAAGAACCAGCGCCCCTGCGAGAAGGGCTGCCCCGCGAAAGCCATCTCCATGGGCCCGAACAAGAAGGCCTCAATCGACATCAACGAGTGCATCTCCTGCGGCAACTGCGTGTACCAGTGTCCCTTCGGGGCCATTCAGGACAAGTCCTGGATTGTTGATACCATTCATATGATTCAGGGCGGCGCCCATTGGGGCTACAAGACCTATGCGGTGATTGCCCCCTCCATCGCCGGGCAGTTCGCCCCGGCCAGCTACGGACAGGTCGTGGCGGGCCTGAAGCGGCTGGGCTTCTCCGGCGTGGCCGAGGTGGCCCTGGGGGCCGACATGGTGGCTGACCGGGAGTCGGAGGAGCTGGTAGAAAAGGGAGTGCTCACCTCCTCCTGCTGTCCCGGCTTCGTGGGCTATGTGAAGAAGAAGCACCCCGAGCTGGACCAGTATGTCTCCCATACCCCCTCCCCCATGGTGATGATTGGTCTGCACCTGAAGGAGAAGGATCCGGACGCCAAGGTAGTCTTTATCGGCCCCTGTGTGGCGAAAAAGAAGGAGTTCCAGCTGGGCCGCACCATGAACGCCATCGACAGCGTGCTCACTTACGAGGAGCTGTTCGCCTTGTTTGCCTCCCGGAACATCGAGCTGGAGAGCTTGGAGGAGGCCGAGCTGGACGAGGCCAGCGGCTATGGCCGCAACTTCGCCCGCAGCGGCGGCGTAGCTGAGGCTGTGGCCGAGGCGCTGAAGGAGAAGAACGTCAGCTTTGACCTGAAGGCCATCCCCTGCAGCGGCACTGCCGCCTGTGAAACGGCGCTGATGAAGCTGAAGCTGGGCCGCCTGGAGGGCAACTTTATTGAGGGCATGGCCTGTGAGGGCGGCTGCGTCCAGGGCGCTGGCTGCCTGGTGAGAAGCCCCAGGAACAAGCTGGACGTGGAGAAGCACGCCAAGGATGCAAAGGACCGGGGTGTGGTGGAGGCCGTCAATACCGCCAAGGGCGTGGCGGCTCCCAAGGAGCCGGACAAGGCTGCGGCCAGTGCGGAGGGCGAAGCCCAAAAAGCGTAACAAAACAGCAGAAAGCCGCCGCCCGTTTAGGGCGGCGGCTTTCTGCTGCCGGAGAGACGGGGGGAGGCACAGCACAGCGCCCCGGGGCATAAAATGGTACAGTCAAGCAAGCTCAAAGGGACCGTCTGATTCGTTTGAGCTGTGCGGCGATATAAAAGGAGGTTGGGAACGGCATCGTTCCCGTCTATGCCCTATGAATTCCAATAATTTTCGTTATTTCCTCGCGCCTTCAGAGCGTTCCCTGGGCGGGGAGGCGGTGATTCCCCTGCCCAACCCGGGGGAGGGCGGGCCGGTCTACCCGGGGGACGACATGCTTGTGGAGCCGGTGATTCCCCTGCCCTATCCCGGGGAGGGGGGCCCGGTCTATCCTGGAGACGACATACCTGTGGAGCCGGTGATCCCCCTGCCCAATCCAGGCGAGGGCGGGCCCGTCTATCCCGGTCCCGGCGCTACACAGCGGCCTGGTATGTCCAGGGTGCGCTTTCTGAACGCCGCTTATGGCTATCAGTCCTTCCGGGTGACGGTAGCCAACAGCCGTTTTGCCAACCGGCTGAACTTCGCCTCCGTCACCGGCTACGGCCGGGTCTACTCCGGGTTTCAGACCGTAACGGTCACCGGGATGAACGGCTATGTCTATATCCGAAAATCCATGCCCTTCCAGACGAACGGGCTGACCACCATCGCCATCATCAAAACCGCCGGAGGCCTGGATCTGCTCCAGATTCAGGACAGCTGCTGTTCCCCCGGCCGGGGCTACGCCAGCTTCCGGGTGGGCAATCTGGCCTATAACAGCGGGCCGCTGGACGTGGTGATGAGCGATGGACGGGTGGTGTACAGCGACCTGCGCTACAAGGAGGTGGCCCCCTTCCGGCGCATTGTGCCCGGTGCTTACCAGTTCTTCTATGCCGACACCGGCCTGGCCTCCATGCCGGCCTCCCTGGCTATTGAGCCGATGGATTCCGACTGGCTGGGTGTCTACCCGCCCTACGAGACCTTTGGTTCCCTCTATCTGGACGTAAACGCCGGAGACATTTATACCGTGTACCTGATTCAGAAGGGGAGCGGCCGCAACAACATCCAGAACCTGATTTTGGTGGACGGATAATCCAGACTGCCCAAAAGCAGCTCCGCCCGGAACGGCTTGCCCGTTCCGGGTGTTTTCCATCCTTGCATTTTTTCCCGTATGCGGTATAATAGCCGCAAAGCGACCGTTACAGTCAAAGCGGAGAACGGTATCGTTTGATTGTAACAGTTGACAAATCCCGCCCCATTTCCGGGCCGAAATCCGGAAATAGGGAAAAAAGCGGGAGAAGAATTGAAATTGTGACTTCATCGTGGTAAACTGGTGAAGAACATGCAGGGAGGAGCTGCCGCAATGGTTCAAAAGTGGAATGTAACCATCCCCGAGCTGACGGGAAACGAGCCCCGGGGAGCCTATCTCTATTTGCCTAACTCCTACGATTGGGAGCAAAACCGCCACTATCCAGTGCTCTACATGTTTGATGGGCACAATGTCTTTTTCGATTCCGACGCCACCTATGGAAAAAGCTGGGGGCTGGGGGACTATCTGGACGAGTTTGACGTGCCGCTGATTGTGGCGGCGGTGGAGTGCAACCACCACCCGGATAACGGGCGGCTGTCGGAGTATTCCCCCTATACCTTCTATGAGCCCGACTTTGGCCACGTCGTCGGCCGGGGGAAAATCACCATGGACTGGTTTGTTCAGACCTTTAAGCCCTCCATCGACCGGAAATTCCGCACCCTGCCCGACCGGCAGCACACCTTTATCGCCGGCAGCTCCATGGGCGGGCTAATGAGCCTTTATGCCCTGCTGGAGTATAACAGCGTATTCTCCCGGGCGGCGGCCCTATCCCCCTCCCTGTGGGTGGCGCCCGACCGGCTGGCGCGCCTGGTACGGGGGGCGGAGGTGCGATCCGATACGGTGCTGTACATGGATTACGGCTCCCGGGAGCTGGGCAACCATGAGCTGATGCAGGGGCAGTTCGCCCGGGTGGCCGGCCAGCTGCTCACCCGGGGGATTAAGCTCACCTGCCGCATCGTCCCCGGCGGCGACCACTGTGAGGCCAGCTGGGAGCGGCAGATCCCCTTTTTCCTCAACGCCCTGATGTATGAGCTGGAGGGCTGACCCGCAGCCCGCAGCGGGACCGGCAAAGGCAGGAACATAGGCGCAGCGGCGAACGAAAAGGAGTGTGCGGCATGAGCGATGCGTTGAAATTTTCCGACCGGGCGGAATTTCGGAGCTGGCTTTTGGAAAACGGCCAGTCCAGCGCTGGCGTCTGGCTCTTATTTGGCAAGGCGGGCGGCCCCAAGACCATCCAGGCGGGGGAGGCGCTGGAGGAGGCCCTGTGTTTCGGGTGGATTGACGGGCAGATGCAGCGCATAGACGATCAGAGCTATCGGAAATATTTTTCTCTGCGCAGGGAGAACAGCAAATGGTCGGAGAAGAATAAGGCGCTGGCCCAGAAGCTGGAAGAGCGGGGGCTGATGACCGAATTTGGCCGGATGAAAATTGAGGAGGCCCGGAAAAACGGCCAGTGGCACGCGCCCGGCCCCGCGGCGGTGACCGAGGAGCAGATTGCCCAACTGTCCGCGCTGCTGGAGGGCTATGAGCCCGCCTTTTCCAATTTCCAGGCCATGTCCTTATCCGTGAAAAAAACCTACGCACGGGCGTATTTTGACGCGAAAACAGACGCCGGGCGGGCAAAGCGCATCGCCTGGATGGTGGACAGGCTCAATCAAAATCTGAAACCGATGTAACCGCTTTTTGAGCCTGAAAGGAGGATTTTGTAATGGAAACGCAGTATTTGAAGCAATACAGCCCCGGACTGGGGCGGGACATGGAGTGCCAGGTCTACGGGCACGCCGGCAGGCCGGTGCTGTATATTCCCTGCCAGGACGGCCGCTTTTTCGACTTTGGGGACTTCCACATGGCCGAAACCCTCGCCCCCTGGATTGAATCGGGGCAGATTATCGTCTTTTCCGTGGATACCCTGGACAAAGAGACCTGGTCGGACAAAGACGGGGACCCCTATTGGCGGGCCAGAAGGCATGAGCAGTGGATGGAGTATCTGACCGGGGAGATGGCCCCCTTTATCCTGAATTGGACCAAGCAGCCGGGCATCATTTCCTTCGGGTGCAGCTTGGGGGCCACCCACGCCGCGAACCTCTATCTGCGCCGGCCTGACCTGTTTCACGGCATGCTGGCCCTCAGCGGTATTTACACCGCCGGGTACGGCTTCGGCAGCTATATGGACGAGGTGGTTTATCAGAACTCTCCTGTTCACTATATGGCCAATTTGCCGGAAAATCACCCCTATATCGACCTGTTTAACCGCCAGCGGGCGGCAATCTGCGTGGGCCTGGGCGACTGGGAGCTGCCCGACACCACCCGCCAGATGGCGGATATCTTCTACCGGAAGGGAATCCACACCTGGGTGGACTTCTGGGGCCATGACTGCGCCCACGACTGGCCCTGGTGGTATAAGCAGGCGGCTTATTTCTTCCCCTGGCTGCTGGGAGGCGAGCCGGGGCAATAATGTCCGCCGCCGGCGTACTTTTATACAATTTGTATTTTGAGAATAAAATAATACGGTACTTTCAGGCCGGTTTGGTCCCCGGAATGGGAAAAAACGGGCTTAAAAAGGGAGCGGGGCCGGACTGTCCGCTGTGGACGGACCGTCCGGCCCCCGCAGGCGGGACATCGGGTCCCCCCGCCAATCAGGCAAGACAAAGAGGAGAGAAAACCATGAAAAACGTAATCTTCATTTCCCCCAACTTTCCCACCAACTACTGGCAGTTCTGCCGGGAGCTGAAGCAGAACGGGATGAACGTGCTGGGCATCGGGGACCAGCCCTATGACGAGTTGTCCGGCGAGCTGAAAGACAGCCTGCATGAATACTATAAGGTGGACTCTCTGGAGGACTATGAGGCGGTATACCGGGCGGTGGCCTTCTTCATCCACAAGTAC
>JAAWCR010000140.1 GCA_022793355.1 Lawsonibacter sp.
GGCATCTATCAGAACCAGCTGATGGAAAAGGCCGAGGCCGAGAATGTTCAGACCTTAAAGGACAGAGGTGTGGAGGTTGTTGAAATCAACTATGATGAATTTGCGGAAGCCGCAAAATCTTTCTATACGGATTCTGAAACCTCTAAGCTGTGGAGCGCGGGCCTGTATGATCGCGTCCAAGAGATCATAAAGGGTTGAGCCTTGGACAGGGAGCCTGTCACAAACATGCCGGAGGAACTTTCTCCGGCATGTTTTATGTAAACTTCAAAAAGAGGAGTCATTATGATAAAGAACATTCTCAAGTGGATAGAACGGATTTTGAGCCTTGATCTGGTTATTGCAATGGCCTGTATGTGTGTTCTGGTTCTGCTGACCTTTCTGGGGGCGATTATGCGGTATTTTCTGCGCGCGCCCTTTGCGTGGCAGGAGGAGGTACAGACCTGGATGATTCTCTGGACAATTTTCTGCGGCAGCAGCTATGCCTTCCGAAAAGGCGCTCACACATCTATTGATATCTTAACGGAGAACTTTTCCCCCCGCATGCAGCGGGTTGTGGAATGGTTTGGCTATCTGTGCACTATGCTTGCCCTCGCCTTTTTCTTCTACTACTCATTGAAGCTGAATATTCAATTTTACAACACAAATAAAACCACCACAACGCTGCGCATCGCAAGTTGGAAAATCAATTCCATGGTGACCGTCGGCAGTCTGTGGATGGCCCTGAGCGCGACCTGTTATATGCTTCGGAAACAGCTGTTTCCGGAAAAGGAGGCGCCCCAATGAGCACTGCGGCAGTCCTTTCCATTGTTATTTTTCTGGTTCTGATGTTTTTGAAGGTGCCGGTGTTTGTATCGGTTATGGCGGGCACCTGTTCTTACCTGGCGATGACTCCGACCATGAACGGAATCGTTGTCGTACAGAAAGTGATCACCGGCATGAGCAGCCTGACCCTGCTTGCCATTCCCTTCTTTGTGTTCTCCGGTATTCTGATGAACCAGTCGGGGATCACCCGGAGGATTATGAATCTTTGCGTGGCGCTGACCGGGCGGATGACAGGCTCCCTGGCCCAGGTAAACGTCCTTCTCAGCACGCTGATGGGGGGCCTGTCCGGCTCCAACCTGGCGGACGCCGCTATGGAGGCCAAGCTCCTGGTTCCGGAGATGGAGGAGCGGGGCTATTCCAAAGAGTTTTCCTCTGTGGTCACTGCGGTCTCCGCAATGATTACCCCGTTGATCCCACCGGGAATCGGCATGATTGTATATGGTTCCCTGGCTAACGCCTCGGTGGGCCGGCTGTTTGCGGCGGGAATCAGCGTGGGACTCCTGCTGATGGTGGTAATGATGGTTTTGAACTACATTATCGCGAAGAAGCGGGGATACACCTCTCTGCGAGAAGAGAAGGTCACTGCGGAGGAGCTGACGAAAGCCCTGCGAGAGGCCATTCTCCCGCTCTGCCTGCCGCTGCTGATTATCGGCGGAATCCGAGTCGGTGTTGTAACCGCTACAGAGGCCGGCGCGGTCTGCGTGCTCTTTGCCGTAGTTTTGGGCCTGGGTTACCGGGAGCTGACCCTGGCTAAGATTCTGGACGCGCTGGCCGAGACAATTCGCTCTACCGCAAGCATTATGCTGATTATCGGCGCGGTATCCTCCATGGCGTGGGTCTTTGTGGTGGAAAAGGTACCTCAAAATCTGCTGAACCTGATGCTGGAACATATCGACAATAAATATGTATTTCTGCTGTTGGTAAATCTCTTCCTCGTTGTGGTTGGGATGTTTGTCGAGGGCAACGCGGCTGCGGTTATGCTAATTCCAATGCTGGTTCCCATCGCCCGGGCGTATCATATTGATTTGATTCATTTCGGCATGATCTGGGTGTTCAATATGTCTATTGGAGCCATTACCCCGCCTATGGGGACGCTGATGTATGTCACCTGTGGTGTAACTGGCTGCCGAATCAAGAGCTTTATCAAAGAAGCTGTGCCATACCTGATTATGCTGTTCGCTGTGTTGATGCTGGTTACCTATGTTCCGGCAATCTCCCTGTGGCTGGTCAATCTGATGTGGTGAGGTCTCTATTTTAATTCGTTTGGAGAAGGATAAGTATGGATATTGTCAACTATATTGAAAAAAATAAGATTATTTGTATCTGTAGAAAGATTTACGGCGAGGAGCTGCGCAAACTGGCGCGGGCCATGTATGATGGCGGCATTCGCCTGATGGAGGTTACCTTCGACCAGGCGGACCCAGACTGCTGCCAAAAGACAGGCCAGGCGATTCGCATGGTGGACGAGGAGTTCGGAGGCCGAATGCAGTTCGGGGCCGGCACGGTTTTGACGCGGGAACAGGTGGACGCCGCAAAGGATGCCGGCGCGAAATATATTATTTCACCCAATACAGATGAAGAAATTATTCGCTATACAAAGCAGCTGGGGCTGGTCTCCATTCCAGGCGCGATGACCCCCTCCGAGATCTTGGCCGCGCACGATGCCGGCGCCGATTTTGTAAAGCTGTTCCCCACAGTGTATTTGGGGCTGCCCTACCTCAAGGATATCAAGGGCCCTATCAACCACGTGAAGCTGCTGGGCACCGGCGGCCTGACAGAGGAAAATCTCAAGGACTATCTGGATATGGGAATGGCAGGGGCCGGAATCAGCGGCCGCCTGGTTGACCCGGAGCTTCGTAAAAAGAACGACTATGCGGCGCTGTCAAGGCGGGCGGCGGCATTTATGGCGATTGCCGCTACATAATGGAGGGCAAAACTATGAAGAAAAAGTTTGTAGGCTTTGGCGAAATCCTTCTGCGCATGTCGCCGGATGGATATCTCCGGTTTGCGCAGGCAGACCGGTTCAATCTCAGCTACTCCGGTGCGGAGGGCAATATGGCTGTGGCCCTGTCCTATATGGGGTTGCCCACTGAGCTGGTGACAAAACTCCCGGACAATGAGATCGGCCATTGCGCGAAGCGTGCGCTGGACAAGTGGAGTGTGGGCACAGAGCACATTGCCTGGGGCGGTGATCGGCTGGGCCTGTATTATCTGGAGCGCGGGGCAAGTCAGCGCCCTTCCAAGGTGATTTACGACCGGAAGCATACCGCCATTTCAGAAGCGGACCCTTCCGACTTTAACTGGGACGAAATCTTTGCGGATGCCGCCTGGTTTCACTTTACCGGTATCACGGTGGCGCTGAGCGAAAATCTAAGGAAAATCTGCGAGATGGCCTGTATTGCCGCGAAACGACACGGCGTTAAGGTTAGCTGCGACCTAAACTACAGGAAAACCCTCTGGAGCGTGGAGGAGGCCCAGGCGGCGATGAAGCCGCTGATGGCTTACGTAGATGTTTTAATTGCCAATGAGGAGGACGCGGAAAAGTCACTGGGCGTTCAGGCGGAAAATACCGATGTTGTACAGGGAAAGCTCAGTGTGGACGGCTACCGCGTCCTGGCGGAGAAGCTCACCGCCCAATATGCGTTTGAGATGGTGGCCTTTACACTGCGGGAATCAGTTTCAGCCTCCGTAAATAACTGGTCCGCGCTGCTCTGCTGCGGCGGACAGGCCTACGTATCCAAAAAGTATACCATGCAGATTGTGGACCGTGTGGGTGGGGGCGACTCCTTTGCGTCAGGGCTGATTTATGCCTGTTTGAATGGCTATGACTGCCAGGACATTGTGGAATTTGCGGCCGGAGCCTCCTGCTTGAAGCATTCCATTGAATATGATTTCAACCTCTCCACCCCGGAAGAGGTACTGAACCTGATTCGCGGTGACGGTTCTGGCCGGGTTGTTCGATAGGAGGTGCGCCGGATGAAGCGTGGGCTGAAAATTGACCCGCTGGATAATGTGGGGATTGTTCTGGAGCATGTGGAGCCGGGGGACGAGGTTGTGTTTGGGGAGGAGATTGTAACCGCCCTTCAGTCCATTGACCTGCCCCACAAAATGGCGCTGAAGGACATTGCAGTGGGGGAAAGCATATTCAAATATGGCTATACCATCGGATATGCAACCAAGCCGATTGCCTGTGGCGAGCATATTCACGTACACAATCTCGATTCGGAAAAGCTGATGAAATAGGAGGCGGCGCATGACAACGTATCAGGGCTTTATACGGCCAAACGGTCGGGTGGGCGTTCGCAACCACGTGGTAGCGATTGCGAATTGCAGCTGCGCCAACGGTTTAATTAACCGCATCGCCACAGCCGTTCCAGAGATTATCCCGTTGATTCATACCTATGGCTGCTCCATTCCAGGCGAGTTTGACCGCTGGCACAGAATTCTAACGGGTGTGTGCTCCAATCCGAATATTTATGGGGTTATTCTGGTGGGTGTGGGCTGTGAGACTTACGACGCCAAGGAGATGGGGGCGCATATTCACGGCGTCAGCGGTATGCCGGTCTTTGCGCAGATTGTACAGGAGGACGGCGGCTGCGAGGCTGTGGTAGAGCACTGCGTCCGGGAGGCCAAACGGATGCTGGAAAAGGCGTCTGCGTGCCGGCGGGAAGAAGCGCCTGTCAGCACCCTGGTGCTGGGGACTCAGTGCGGAGGCTCCGATGCCCTCAGCGGAATTACGGCAAACCCGGCCATTGGGTTTGTATCCGACTGGGTCGTGTCAGAGGGAGGTACCGTCCTTCTTACCGAAATGGCTGAGATGATTGGGACGGAGGATATCCTTGCCGCCCGAGCCGTCAACGATGAGGTGGCCCGGAAAATCCGAAAAGCGGTCAACGATGAGGAGATTGAAGTCCGCAGATGGATGGGCGCGGAGGCCTCCCGCATCATTGCCCGGGGCAATATGGAGGGCGGACTGACCACGGTACAGGAAAAGGCGCTGGGCTGTATCAAAAAGGGCGGGACAACTCCGATTGTCGATGTTCTGGAATATGGGGAAGGGATAGAGAATCGAAAAGGACTGGTAATCATGCGGGGGCCCGGGTATGATCCGGTGTCGCTGACGGGCCTGTTTTCTACCGGTGCTCAGGCGTTTTTCTTCTCCACCGGCCGGGGCAATCCTCTGGGATTTCCGGTGGCGCCCTGTATAAAAATCTGTTCCAACAGCAAGACGTATGAGGCGGTGGGCGGAGGCCGGGACGGGGATATGGATATCAACGCCGGCGCGGTGATCACAGAAGGTCTGGCTCCGGAGCAACTGGGCGAGAAGTGCATCCGGTATCTGCTGGAGGTTTTGAATGGAAAGCAAACCGTTCCAGAACGGCATGGACTTGGCGGCGCGTTGTGCGTGTTTCAGAATTCAACACCTTTGTGACACGGATAAAACGATCCGGCGACTGGCTCTGAAAGAAGATGCGGTTTCGAGCTCCAGCACTACGATTGCCAAATTCCATCGCAAAAAGCCCCGGCAGGAAATCTCAGTGTGATTCCTGCCGGGGTACTTCTTTAATGCGGGGATATCCCTGTCAAAGGGCCCCAAACGTTCCGGTTTTGTCTGCTTTGCAACTTTGGAGACCATCAGCTCTCCATGTGCCGCCCCAAAAAACCAGCGATAGACTGGGCCAGTTTGTACTCTACCTCGCCGCCAGTGAGCTTGTCGGCGGTCCCAGCAAAGATGACACAGCCCAGCACATCGCCCTCAGAGAGGATCGGGGCCGCGGTAGACAGGGAATACTTTTCACTGTCAGCGCACAGGGGAATGGTCTCCTCTCCCGGCTTGTACTGATAGACCTGCCGGCCCTCCATCAGCCGCTCCATCTGGGGAGAAACCGCCTTTTCCGCCAATTCCCGACGGGGTACTCCGGCAACGGCAATGCAGCTGTCCCGGTCAGTAATCACAGTTACCTGTCCTGTGGTGCGGTTCAAAGTCTCACACAGTTGTCCGGCGAAGTCCACAAGCCCGCCCATAAGGGAATACTTTTTAAAAATGACGCCGCCGTCCTTGTCCGTGTATATTTCCAGGGGGTCGCCGTCACTGATAACCTTGACAGTGAAAATTTTGTCGTTGTGCTTGTCGCTCTCCTGGATGATTTGGATTTCGTAGGGGCGGGGGCTGACGGGGGCCATGGCTGCCACCGCCTCCGGCTTGTCCTCCGGGAGCGTCCCGCTTTGCAGGATGCTGTCCACGTCCGCTTTCAGGTGGATGTCTAGGTGGTCCTCGAATACCACAATTTTCTCAATGATGAGTTGGAGGTCGTTCCGGTCCAGCTTGTCTTTGACCAGGATGTCATCGAACACCTCCATGGCGGTCTTGGCCGCCCGGTTTACCCGGATAATGGTGTTGCGTTTGTCCGCCGTCAGGGTGATCTGGTTCTGGATGCCCTCCATCCGGCGGAGCAGGTCGCTCTCCAGCTCGTCGTAGGTCTCCTCCAGGGTCTCCTCCTGGTCGGGGTGCTTCATAGTGTCCCGGATGCGCTGGCGCTTGGTGGCTTTCAGCTCCTCTTGGAGGTCTGCCAGCACCGCTTCCAGGTTTTCAGCCGACTTCTCCGTCTCGGCCACGTCGTCCGCCTCCCGGGCCAGGTCGGCGTTCAGCCGGTCCAGCA
>JAAWCR010000141.1 GCA_022793355.1 Lawsonibacter sp.
ACCCTGGCCCAGCTGGAGGCCGGCATGCAGAGCTACAAATCCAACCTGGAGCAGCTCTCCGCTGTGCTGGAAAACGTGGACAGCCAGGGCAACGTAATTGCTCCCATCTCGGGGACCATCCTCTCCCTGAACGCGGCGGAGGGCAGCTACGTAGGGCCCACCGCGCCGGTTGCGGTGATCGACGGGGCGGAGCAGCTGGAAATCGCCGTCTCCGTCTCCGAGGCCCTGGTGCCCAAGCTGGCCGAGGGGGACGAGGTGGACGTGACTATCCGTGCGCTGGATCAAAAGCTGGTGGGCTCCATTAAAAAGATTGAGACCACCGCTAATATGCAGACCAAGCTGTACAGCGTCACCATCTCCGTGCAGGAGCATGTGGAGGGGCTGATGTCAGGGATGTTCGCCGACGTGTCTTTCCGCACCGACACCTCCACCGATGCCGTTGTCATCCCTACCGAAGCCATCCTCACCAGCAACAATGTGCAGTACGTCTTTGTGGTGGAGGACGAGACGGCCCGCTATGTGGAGATATCCACCGGACTCACGGGCAACGGGATTACAGAGGCTACCTCCGGCCTGAGCGCCGGCGATCTGCTGGTCACGGTAGGCCAGGCCTATTTGTCTGACGGCGACACAGTGCGCATCGTCTCCGGGGAGGGCTGAGGCCGGTGAACAACATCGCCAAATTCTGTATCAAGCACAAGGTCACCACCCTGATGGCGGTTATCATGATTTCCATCTTCGGCGTGGTATTCACCACCCGGCTGCAAATGGCCCTCCTCCCCGACATGGAGGCCCCCGCCGCCCTGGTGATGTGCTACTACAACGGCGCCAGCCCCTCCGACATGGAGGAGCTGGTGACCCGGCCGCTGGAATCGGCCATCATGTCGGTTTCCGGCGTGGAGGGAGTGCAGTCCACCTCCTCCGACGGCTCCAGCCAGCTCCAGATCACTTATGTGGACGGCACTGACCTGGACATCGCCGCAACCAAGCTGCGGGAGCAGTTCGACCGGCTGTCCCTCCCCGACGGGGCCATGGATCCCATCATCGTCAACATTAACATCAGCGACCTGATGCCCTCCGCCATGATCGCGCTTATGGGGGACGACCTGGTTTCCGTTCAGGCCCTGGCCGAGGACACGGTGGCCCCTGCCCTGGAGCGGATTGACGGCGTGGCCCAGGTCACCGTCTCCGGCGGCGTGGCCCAGCAGATTTCCGTGGAGGTGGATCCCACCCGAGCCGCCGGCTTCGACCTGTCCAACTCCTACATCGCCCAGATGCTCACGGCGGAAAATCTGCTGTTCCCCGGCGGCGATATGCAAAACGGGACGCAGACCCTCACCGTTACCACCGACGCCAAGTTTCAGACGGTGGAGGACGTGGCGAACCTGATCCTGCCCCTTCAGACTGGGGGAACCGTCCGCCTGTCCGAAGTGGCCAGCGTCACCCTGGAGGCTGAGGACCCGGAGGCCATTGCCAAAACCGACGGCACTGCCTGCGTGGTGCTCCAGGTGTCCAAACAGTCCGGGGCCAACGAGGTGTCCACTGCCGACGCGGTGGTGGAGGAGATGGCCAAGCTCCAGGCCAGAAACGGCGCGGTGCACTATTCGGTGCTGTACACCGCCTCCGACTACATCAACATGGCGGTGAACGCCGCCGTGCAGAACATCATCATGGGAGTAATCCTGGCTGCTATTGTGGTGTTCCTCTTCCTGCGCCGGTGGGGGGCCACCGCCACCATTGCCGTGTCCATGCCGGTGTGCATTCTGACGGTGTTCGTGATGATGAATGTGTTCCACCTCACCCTGAATATGATGTCCCTGGGGGGCATTGCTATGGGCGTAGGCATGATTGTAGACAACTCCATCGTGGTGCTGGAAAACATCTACCGCTATTCCTCCAAAGGGCACAGCCGTATGGAAGCCTGTGTGGAGGGTACCAAGGAGGTCTTTACCTCCCTCACCGCCTCCACCCTTACCACTGTGGCCGTGTTTCTGCCTCTGGGGCTCACCGGGGGCATGGCCGGGATGCTCTTTGACGACTTCTGCCTGACCATCTCGTTCCTGATTCTGGGCTCTCTGGTTATCGCCATCACCCTGGTGCCCCTGCTGTGCTACTTCCTGCTGGACGAGAAGAAGGTCCGCCAGCACGCCTTGAAAAAGGCGGATATGAGGGCCAGGCGGCACGCTGCGGGCAAAATGGGCCTGGGAGCACAACTGAATCAGGTCTACACCAGCCTGCTGAGCTACTTCGTCCGTCACCTGTGGGTGGGGATGCTGGCCTCCGCAGCCCTGGTGGCCGTGTTTATCGCGGCCTGCATGTCCACCAAAATGGTCCTCATGCCTGAGATGGACCAGGGCATGGTTCAAATTTCCATCAGCACCCCTGTGGGTTCCGAGGTGAAGGACACCGCCGTGATTGCGGACAAAATTGTGGACATTGCCATGGACAGTGTGCCTGAGCTGGAGTCCATCTACCACATTACCCAGCCGGAAAACTCCTCGGTTAATCTGGTTTTGTCCGACAAGGAGAAGCGGGAGCGGAGCAGCAGCGATGTGGCACAGGCCATGCGTGAGCTGGTGCGGGATATCGCCGGGTGTGAGATTACTGTCTCCGCCTCCGACATGACCGCCCTGATGGGCAGCGGCGCGGACATCAGCGTGGATATCACAGGCAACGACTATGAGACCCTGACCATGATTGCCGACGACCTGGCCGCCCGGATTGGGCAGCTGCCCGACGCGGTGGACGTGACCACCTCCGAGGCCAAGGAGGTGGAACAGGTTACCGTCACTATGAACCGGGAGGCCGCCTCTCAATACGGCCTCACCGCCGCCACTGTGGGCGCCGCTGTCCGGTCGGAGCTGTCCGGCTCCACCGCCACCACCGTTACCATCAACAGCAAAGAGCTGGACGTGGTGGTCAAGGGGGATGGCCAGGCCGCCGCCAGCCTGGACGCCCTAAAGTCCATGGCGATCCCCTCCGCCTTTGGCGGGACGGTTCCCCTGTCCTCTGTGGCCAGTGTAAACATTGAGCTGGCCCCGCAGAGCATCACCCGGGTGGACCAGTCCAGGCAGATTTCCGTCACCGGCGATACCATCAGCGGCAACACCACCGCCATTACCCGAGAGATTAACCACATCCTGGAGACCTATCCCCTCCCGGACGGCTATACTGTGGCAATTTCCGGAGCCTATGAGGATATGATGGACAGCTTCGGCGATCTGCTGCTGGCCCTGATTGTGGCCTTGGGCCTGGTATATTTCGTGCTGGCTTCGCAGTTTGAGTCCTTCCTCATGCCTGTAATCGTGATGATGATTCTCCCCGTGGCCTTCACCGGGGCATTGTTCGCCCTGCCCCTTACCGGACGGGACCTGTCCATGATTTCCCTTGTGGCCCTGATCATGCTGGCCGGTACGGTGGTCAACTCCTCCATCATCCTGGTGGATTACATTCGTCAGCGCCGGGAGCGGGGGGAGAGCCGGGTAGACGCCATCCTTCACGCCTGCCCGCTCCGGGTGCGGCCTGTGCTCATGACCACCCTCACCACTATCCTGGCCCTGGTGCCCATGGCCCTGGGGATGTCCGAGGGTGCGGCAGAGATGATGTCCGACATGAGCATCACCATGATTTCCGGTATGCTTATCTCTACCCTTATCACCCTGCTGTTTACCCCGGTTTACTACTCGGTCATCGACAACCTGAGCCATATTTTCTCCCGGAAAAAGGAGGAGCCCCCGGCTCCCCCTCCTGCCGATGAAAATCCCGTCTCCGCCGCCGCAGAATAAAGAAAGGAGGTCCCGCCACGGCGGGGCCTTCCTCTTATCTCGCCCGGGCGTAGGGCTCCCGAACATCGGTCAGACCCAGGAGATAATCTGTACTTGTATGGTAAAATGACGCCAATTTAATCAGCACATCGGTTGGAATATCCCGTTTTCCCAACTCATAATGAGAATAGCTTACTTGACTGCATTGCAGATAAGCGGCAATGTCTTTTTGGAACAAGTCATGGTCTTCCCTCAAATCACGTATTCGCCTATACATTCCGTGTCGCTCCTCTCGAAATAGGAATACACAAAAAGTATAGGTAAAACAGTTTGTTATCTTGACTGACAAAACAAAATGTTTTATAATGGCTGTGCTGATACGTTCAGCATAGCGGAGAGGAGACGATGACTATGGCAAAATTTCAATTACAGGCCGGCGAAACACTCATTGGAAAAGGTCCAATGTCCCTTTATCAAAAGCAGGGCCTGACCCAAAAGCCGTTTCAAGGGAAAATCTATGTTACGGATAAACGTATTTGCTTCTATATGGATTTGTCCGGAACTGTTCTCATGGAGCTTCCGATTGGCGAAATCAAAAATTTTACGGTCGGGTCAATGCTTTTCATCACAAAGGTTACCATACAGAGTAAGCAGGGGGAAAGCTACCCGCTAACCGGATTCCCGGCAAAAAAATTGCAGAGCTGGCTGCTGCAATTGGGAGTTCAAAAAGCATAAAGCTCCAATAGAAGGAAAGGCCCCGCCGGCGGCGGGGCCTTTCTCTGTTTTACTGTTCCGCTCCTTTGATATAGGCAACAATAAGAGCCTCAAGTTCATCTACTGTGTAACTTTTGTCCGGCTGCTGCTTGAGAATTTGAATCAGGTCGAACATCGCGGCCTTTTGCGCCACTAAAATTTCAAGTTCAGGTGACAACCCATATGCCCCCTTTTCTTTTATAGGTTCATTGTACCAGATTTAT
>JAAWCR010000142.1 GCA_022793355.1 Lawsonibacter sp.
ATTGAGGCCGGCTGGGACCAGTAGTACGGCGGGCTGCTCTACTTCACCGACTGCCTGGGCAAGCCCCCGGAGGCCTACGAGCACGACATGAAGCTGTGGTGGCCCCACAATGAGATTCTTATCGCCTCCATGATGCTCTACCGGGACACCGGGGAGGAGAAGTATCTGGACTGGTTCTACCGGACCGTGGACTACTGCAAGGAGCATTTTGCCGACCCCGAGTTCGGGGAGTGGTACGGCTATCTGCGCCGGGACGGCCTGCCTACCCAGCCCTCCACCAAGGGCAGCACCTTCAAGGGACCGTTCCACATGCCCCGGAGCATGATTTTAGTGGACAAGATGATGGACGAGATTTTGTCCCGGGCCTGAGCGCGGGCGTCCAATGGAGAATAAGGCAGGGCGGAGAGGTGTATTGTGGAAAAAAATATCGTGGCGCTGATGCTTCAGGAGTATGAGAATTTTACCCGCTCGGAGCGGAAGATTGCCGACTATGTGCTGGAGCACCAGAAGGAGACCCAATACATCAGCATTACTGATCTGAGCGCGGAGTGCGAGGTGGCGGTGTCCACGGTGTCGCTGTTCTGCCGGAAGCTGAAGCTGGCGGGGTTTAACGATTTCAAGCTGGAGCTGGCCCGGGCGGCCCTGCCTGCCGGCAACCGCTCCGGCGAGGCCGAGGGGGCGATCACCCCGGAGGACCCGCCGGCCACCGTGATGGGCAAGGTGCTCCACGCCGCCCAGGACGCGCTGAACAACGCCTACCACATGCTGGCTGAGCGGGAGGTGAGCCGGGCGGCGGACCTGCTGCACAGCGCGGGGCAGGTAATCTGCCTGGGACAGGGAAATCATTCGGTGGTGGCCCTGGCGGCCTGGGCTCAGTTCTCCACCACCTCCCCTAAATTCAAGACCATTCAGGACTCCCACATGCAGACCGTGGTGCTGTCCACCCTGTCCAAACGGGACGTGGTGCTCTACTTCTCCTACTCGGGGGCCACCCACGAGGTTCTGGAGGCGGCGGAGGTGATTCGCAGCCGGGGGGCAAAGCTGATTCTGGTTACAAGGTATCTCAACTCCCCCGCCAGCGCCTACGCCGATACGGTGCTGCTGTGCGGTCCCAATGAGCAGCCCTTCCAATTCGGCTCCACCTCCGCCCTTATTTCACAGCTCTACGTGCTGGAGGTGCTGCTCAGCGAGTTCACCCGCCGGGACCCGGAGGGGGCGGAGCGCTGCCGGCAGTCGGTGGGCAAGGCGTTGACGCAAAAGTGCGTATAAACGTTATCCGGAAGCCGGGCCCTTATATGAGGAGGTCGTATGGGAGAATTTTTTAACCCGGAAAAGGGAATCTGGGCCTGGCTGAGTACGCTGGTGGACCTGTGCGGGCTGTCCATCGTTTGGGTTTTCCTCTGCCTGCCCGTGGTCACCGCCGGCCCGGCGACGGCGGCGCTGTACTATGCGGTGGTCAAGTGCGTCCGGGGACGGGAGAGCGGCGCCTTCGCCGCCTACCTCCGCTCCTTCCGGGCCAATTTGAAAACCGGGCTGTTGGCCACTCTCGCCGTCCTCCCGGCGGCGGCCCTGCTGCTGGGCCTGCACCACATCGCGCGGTGGTACGGAACGCGGGCGGGGGGCGTGCTCTACCTCCTCTATGTGGCGCAGTATTTTGCCCTGATGATCCCGGCGGGGGTGCTGAGCTGGCTGTTCCCCCTGCTGGGCCGGTTTGACTACCGGGTGCGGGATCTGTTCGGCGCGGCCTTCCGGCTTACGGTGCTCCATTTGCCCAGCACGGTGGTCGTCGTGCTGCTGACGGCCCAGGCCGCCGTGTTCTGCGTGCAATACTGGTGGCCGGTGCTGTCCCTGCCCGGGGTGGTTATGGTGCTGGCCTCCCTGTTCACCGAGCGGATTTTTCAAAAATATTCCCCGGAGCTGGCCCGGGAGGAAGAAAAAACCGCCCGCTAAAGAGCGGGCGGCCGGCTGGGGGCAAGGAGGGTGAGCTCGGGTTCCCGTGCGGAGAGGTACAGCTCCTCGCACTCCTGCTGGGCTTTGATGAGCAGGTTGATGGCTTCCTCGCTGGCTTGGATCATAATCAGGTACATTTGTTTGTAATCCGGCATATAAGCCTCCTTGAGGGGCGGCCAGCACTGGCCGCCTCCGCATTTTCTCAACGGTTCCGCCTGCGGGGGGGAGATGAACAAGTTGAAGGAGGAGAAGTCTCCCCCCGCGCAGGGTTTCCCGCTGAGACAAACAAAAGCGGCGCAAGATGTTTGTTATCCCACACCGCATATTTCAAGACACAAACCCTCATTCTCCCTCTTGTAAAAAGAGGAAAGTTCCGTTATAATGGGGGCTGGTGCAGCAATGCTGTTGTGTGGGAGCGCGCTCTCCCGCACAGGGGCGCGGGGGGTTGTGGCCCCCGCGTCCTGCCCTTATTTGTCTCAAAAGCTATTGTAACATGTTTTGTCGAATATTTCAAGTTTTTTTTCGGTATGGAAACAGGGAAAACAGGGGCGGCCAAGGCCGCCCCTGTTTTTTTAAGGGAATCGGTTCGATTTGGCGGGCCGCCGAGGGCGGCGGCCCCTACATTACAGGCGTTGGACGACGTGTGGGCGGGCCGTGGGGGTTTTCAGGGCAGAAGGCCGGGCACACGCTCCGCCAGAAGCTCCGCCAGCTGGGCGTGGCCCCGGCGGGTCAGGTGCATGCCGTCTACCTGGTTGAACTCGCATTCGGCGGCGTCCAGGAAGTGGGCCCCCACCAAACCGGCGGTCTTTTGATAGTATTTGGGCAGCTCCCGGGACTTCTCCAGACAGCCCTTCCCCATGGGCAGGCCGCACTCGGCCAACTCCATCTCCGGGCGGATGGGGGGCGGGCAGACAATGAGGATGTTGGGGGCGTGATCCCCCCAGCAGTCTACGCTCTGGGCCTTGCGCACCAGCCGCTCCATGCCGATGGCGATGCAGGAGGCGTTAACCCCCAGCCGCTCCTTGGTGTCGTTGGTGCCCAGCATAATAATGAGCAGATCCACCGCTTCGTGGCTTTTCAGCAGGGCGTACAGCACCGTGAGGGCGTCCATGGTCTCGTGCAGGGGGTCGGGAAATACGGTGGTCCGGCCGGACAGCCCCTCCTCTGTTACCAGATAGTCAGCGCCCAGGGTTTTTTGCAGCAGACAGGTCCAGCGCTCGTCCTCGTTGAAGCGGATGCCGCCGTCAGCGCAGTCGGCGGGGTCGGCGCAGTAGCCGTGGGTGTTGGAGTCCCCCAGGCAGAGGATATGCTTTTTCATGGTCGGTCCATCCTTTCCATTTTTGGTTTATTTTTATCACAGCTGTCACAATTTTTGCCAATTGCCGGGCGGCGAAAAGCCGCCTATCTGTAAGGGTAGCAGAATTTTTTTGTTTGTCAAGGCAAACAATTTCGATTTCTCGGTGGAATACAGGTGCAAACTGCACAAAAATCGAAATTATTTTTGTTGATTCCACTAAAGTTCCGGTTTTTTCGAAAATCTTTTCGAATTCGATTGACATCCGTTCCGCTCCCTTGTATAATTTACACAGCAAGCATAGGCTTGTACAGTCATTTTTTTGTGAAATCAAAAGGAGGATACACAATGAAGATGAAGAAACTTGTTTCGGCGGCTCTGGCCATGGCCATGGCCCTGTCGCTGGTTGCCTGCGGCGGCAGCAACCAGGGTGGTCAGAGCGGCGGAACCACCCCGCCCCCCTCCAGCAATCAGGGCAGCAGCCAAAGCAACCCTGATCCCGCCCCCTCCGGCGGCGGCACGGCCGACGCCATCACCGTCTGGGTCTACCCCGTGGGCGGCTGGGGCGACGAGGCCAAGGTAAAGCCCCTCATCGACAAGTTCACCGCTGACACCGGCATCAAGGTCAGCATGGAGTGGCTGGCTTACGCCGACGGCGACGACAAGGTGAACGCCGCCCTCACCGGCGGCAACGCCCCCGACGTCATCATGGAGGGTCCCGAGCGCCTGGTTGCCAACTGGGGCGTGAACGGCCACATGGTGGACCTGAGCGACATGATTGACGACACCGACCGGCAGGAGATTCTGCCCGCCGCGCTGGCCGCCGGCACCTCTGCGGACGGCAAGGTCTATCTCTACCCCATGTTCAACGTGGCCCACTGCATGGCCGTGAATTACACCGCCGTGAAGGAAGCCGGCGCTGAGGCCAACATCGACCTGGAGACCCGCACCTGGACTGTGGAGCAGTTCGACGCCACCGTGAAGGCCCTGCACGACAAGTTCGGCGGCACCGTGGCCGCGGTCTACTGCGCTGGTCAGGGCGGCGACCAGGGCACCCGCGAGCTTATCCGCAACCGCTACGGCACCAAGCTCACCAACGCCGAGCACACCGCCTACACCTGGAACACCCCCGAGGTCATCAACGCCCTCACCGACCTGAAGAACATGGAAGGCATTGCCTTTGACGCCTCCCTTCAGGGCGGCGACGAGATCGCCAAGTTCTACCAGGGCGTGCTGAAGATGGCCTTCTGCTGGAACGCCGCGCAGCAGCTGGATCCCAACTCCGCCGGCACCGGCGAGGGCAAGACCCTGACCGGCGACGAAATTGTGTACATGTGCTTCCCCACTCAGGAGGGCAAGGCCCCCGAGGAGGGATCCGGCGTTTGGGGCCTGGGCGCCTTTAACACCGGCGACGAGGCCCGCATTGCCGCTGCCAAGGAGTTCATCAAGTATATGTGCGACTCTGAGAACTGCTCTCAGGCCGGCGACATCTCCAACTTCTTCTCCTGCCGCTCCATGGCGGAGGGCGTGGAGATCAAGTCCAGCAACCCCCTGCTGGTGGAGTA
>JAAWCR010000143.1 GCA_022793355.1 Lawsonibacter sp.
GCGCAGGATGAAGGTGCCTCCGGCGTTCCGGGCAATCAGCCAGGTATACAGCGCGGTGCGCAGATTGCCCACATGCATATAGCCTGTAGGGGACGGCGCAAACCGGGTGCGTACCTTGCCTTTTGGAATTTTAGCTTCCATATCCTCAAAATACTTCATGTCAAGCGTCATATTCTCTCCTCCAGTACACAAGTTTTTCTTATTATAGTGAATCTTTCCCCGTTTGGCAAGAGCAGGTTGCGAAATTTCCTTCAATATGTTATGATCGCCCATAGTAATCCTCTTTAGAAGGTGATTTGCTTGCTTTTGATTCAGGAAATCGACCTCACCTGGAATAAAAATGAGCGGGGCGGTCAATATGCCCAGGCGCGCCGGCAATTTCTGCAGGCCTATCCTCTGGATGAATTGCCAGCGCAGGCGGGTGCGGCTGTACACCACCTCAGCTTCTATCAAAACGGAGAGACTTTTTTAGATGCCTCCCAAGATATACGCCAATCCCTGGAACAGTTTTTGCCTCGAATTGGGTTCACCCAGGAGCAAACTCAGCGGGAGATACAGCAACGATTGTCCTTTATCAGGAGAAACCGCCTCCGGCTCTTTCCCTGTATTGAAGATTTAAATCTGACCAATCTGTCCATCCAGCCTGCATCAGTGGGCTACTCCATCTCCTTTTTCTACGACGAGCACCGCAGCGGGATGCCCTATCGCCGGGGGCGCAATCAGGACTTTCAAAATCCAAGCGCTCCACTGTACTTCAAAGACTGTTTGAACGAGACCGCCTTTATCCTCCGGCCTGGCCAATACGGAAGGGTAATTTGGAATGAGCGCAGAACGGACTATGACAATGGAACATGGTACTATCAGCTGCACGTCTGCAACTTCATTCATGCATTTTTAACGCAAGAAATTAAAAAGGATATGTTCCTTGCTGTCCAGCCGGATTTTGAGTACAAACAGCTTGCTGTTCTGTATTAATTCCTTTGTGCCCCACAGTTCCAGCGCCGGTATTCAGTTAAAATTTAATCTTCTGTTCATTGCTTTTTTCAGAAAAAGCGTATATGCTATAGAAAAAACCGCAAGGGCAGCCAAAGGCCGTCCGCATTGTGTTTCCGTCATCGCTGGGGAACCTTTGCCGCCCCTGCAAATGTATAGAGAGGAGCTTTTCAGTTGAAAAAAGAAAAAAATCGTAAGCCTATGGGGCGTGCCGGCAGTTTGCTGGTTAGTCTGCTGATTACGGCTGTGGTGGGCTTTGTCTACTTCTATGTCTCCCTCCCCGCCATCAACCCCCACTCCGGCGACTTCTACAGCTTCCTGCTTCTGCTGTGCGTGGTATACGCCATCAGCGTTTTTGCCCTGTCCGCCAAACCGGCGGACAACTTGGTGCGCACACCCAAGGAGAAAATCAGAGACTGGTTCCGGTTTGTCAAAAAGAGCTGTCTGCCGGTGTTAATCCTCTTTGTTGCTATCACTGCAGTGGCCGTGGTGGGACAGATCGCCTCCATGCCCATCTTCCGGGCTTCCGCTTACCGGAACCTGCTTACCGTCCAGACCGGGGACTTCGCCTCCGACATTGCGGAAATTTCCTTCAATAAGATTCCCACCCTAGACCGTGCCTCCGCCGAATACCTGGGCGACCGGCAGATGGGTACCCTCAGCGATATGGTCAGCCAATTCGAATACTCCAACGACTCCACCCAAATCAACTACCAGGGCCGGCCTGTCCGGGTGGCTCCCATTGCCTACGCCGATCTGATTAAATGGTTTACCAACCGGGGCAACGGTCTGCCCGCCTACGTGGTAGTGGATATGGTCACCCAGGAGGCTACCGTTACCCGACTGAGCGAAGGCATCAAATATTCCTTCTCCGAGCCGCTGAATCGGAATATTCTGCGCCATCTGCGCTTCCAGTACCCCACTATGATGTTCGCCACCCCGGAGTTTGAAATCAACGAGGAGGGCCACCCCTTCTGGATCGCCCCCCGGGTCGTCAAGCGCATCGGGCTGTTCGGCGGCACCGATATTCAAGGGGCGGTTTTGGTGGACGCCGTCACCGGTGAATGTGAATACCATGAGGAGGTCCCCAACTGGGTGGACACCCTCTATGTCCCGGAACTCATCATGCAGCAGTACGACTACCACGGCACACTGGTCAACGGGTTTATCAACTCCGTTCTGGGCCAGCGGGATGTGACCATCACAACCGACGGATACAACTACATCGCCATGAATGACGATGTGTATATGTATACCGGTGTCACCTCCGCCAACGCCGACCAGTCCAACCTGGGCTTTCTGCTCACCAACCAGCGCACCAAGGAAACCCACTTCTACACCGCCCCCGGCGCCACCGAGGCCGCCGCCAAGGCCTCTGCTATGGGCGTGGTTCAGGACCTGGGCTATATCGCCACCTTCCCTCTCCTGCTGAACATCGCCAGGGAGCCCACCTACTTTATTCCTTTGAAGGACGCGGCGAATCTGGTAAAAACCTACGCCATGGTCAACGTGGCCCGATACGATGTCGTTGCCATCGGCGACACTGTCTCCGCCTGTGAGCAAAAGTATATCCAGATGCTCTCCGACAAGGGGATTACCACCCCCGACGAACTGCCGCAGACCGAGGTGAAAGGAACCGTTGCCGAGATCCGCACCGCCGTCATCGACGGTAACTCCTTCTACTATATTCGTCTGGAGGGTGAGGATGTCTTCTACTCCATCTCCGCCGCGCAGAATCGATCGGCAGCCCTATTGGATGTGGGCAATTATGTTGCAATTAAATACGAAATCCCCGATGAAAATAACAATTCCTTGATTTTAAACGCCTACAACATCACGATATTTTGATTATCATCATTTTAAACCCGGGAAACTGTTGTCATCACTTCTCCTATAGTAAAGGACCGTCCGGTTTTCCGGACGGTCCTATTTCCAGGCCTCTTGAATCAGATGTTCTTTCTCCTGCCGGGTCAGCCGCTTGATCCGATATTCCCGGCGGAGAGCGGCGGACTTACCCGGGAGTTTCTCTTGATAGACCAGCTCCAGCGGGCCTCGGCCGCGGGTGTACTTGGCCCCCTTCCCGGCCCGGTGGGCGGCCAAACGGCGGGGTATGTCGCTGGTGACACCGGTGTACAGCGTACCGTCCCCGCAGCGAAGGATATAGACATACCAGGGCACAAGGGCTCCCCCCTTTCCCCGCAATTATACTACAATATGTCTAAATTGGAAACAATTCCTTTTTTGCCCGCCTAAGCGGCCAAACCGGTTGCCTTTCTCCCCATTTAGTGGTACAATAAAGTGATATTATGCAGGCGCATATTCCAGCGTCTGAAAACAAAGGAGCAAAAACACATGGACGAAAAGAAAGTAATGCTTTCCGGCATTCAGCCCAGCGGAGAGCTTCATCTGGGCAATTACCTGGGCCCTTTGCGCCACTGGCCTGAGATGATTGAGGAATTTGACTGTTATTTCTTCCTGGCCGACCTGCACACTATCACAGTACGTCAAGAGCCGGCTCAGCTGCGCCGCCGGGTACTCACCCTGCTGGCAAACTACATTGCCTGCGGCCTGGACCCTGAAAAATGCACCATCTTTATCCAGTCTCACGTCCCCGCTCATTCACAGCTGGGCTGGGTATTGGACTGCTATACCATGTTTGGCGAGCTTTCCCGCATGACCCAGTTTAAGGATAAATCCGCCAAGCATAAGGACAATATCAACGCCGGGTTGTTCACCTACCCCTCCCTTATGGCGGCGGATATCCTGCTCTACCAGCCCGATTTCGTCCCCGTAGGCGAGGATCAGAAGCAGCATGTGGAGATTTGCCGCGACATCGCCGAGCGGTTTAACGGCATTTACGGCGATGTGTTCAAAATCCCCGCGCCCCATATCCCAAAGGTTGGCGCCCGGATTATGAGCCTGACCGACCCCACCTCAAAGATGAGCAAATCCAATCTGGAGGGCTGCGTCACCCTGATGGAAAAGCCCGAGGATATTATGCGCAAGTTCAAGCGCGCAGTCACCGACAGCGATACCCAGCGGTGCGTCCGCTATGCCCCCCAGGAGAAGCCTGGCGTTTCCAATATGCTCCAAATTTATGCCTCCGTCACCGGTAAAACCTATGCGGAGCTTGAGGCGGAGTTTGAGGGTAAGGGCTATGGCGCTTTCAAGCCCGCCGTAGGCGAGGCAGTCGTGGAGGCCCTGCGCCCCATCCGGGAGGAGACGGAGCGCCTGCTGGCCGATAAGGCCTATCTAGAGGGGGTATATAAGGCTGGCGCGGACAAGGCCGAGTATATCGCCAATAAGACCCTGCGCAAGGTGTATAAGAAAATCGGGTTCGTACCCAGGTAACTACGGCCACAGCGCCCCGGAAACCCACAGATAAAAAGAGGTTCTCAACTATGTCGATTCAGCTTACTTCCGTAGGGCTGGCCGCAGCCGCCCTTCTTGTCGCCGCGCTGGTGGCCCTTATCTCAACACCAGTGGTCAAAGCCCTCGCCTTCCGGGTGGGGGCTGTGGATGTCCCCAAGGACGCCCGGCGGATGCACGACCATCCCATCCCCCGCATGGGCGGGCTGGCCATCTTCTTTGGCTTTATCCTCAGCGTACTGATTTTTCAGCCCCTTACGCCCGAGCTTCGGGGAATGCTGCTGGGCGGGGTCGTCATTGTTATTCTGGGGATTTTTGATGATATTTTCGCCCTGCCCGCCATGCCCAAGTTTCTGGTTCAAATTGGCGCCGCGCTAATCGCCGTGCTGGAGGGCAACCGCATCTCTTTCCTGTCCAACCCCAACATCTTCAGCAAAGAGGCATTTTGGGAGCTGGGCTGGCTGTCCATCCCCATCTCAGTATTCTGGATTGTGGGTATTACCAACGCCGTCAACCTCATCGACGGACTGGACGGCCTGGCCTGCGGGGTGTCTACGATTAGCTCTATGACCCTGCTGGTCATCGCCCTCATCGTGTTAGAACCCGATGTAGCTATCCTGATGGGCGCTCTGGCGGGGAGCTGTATAGGTTTTTTACCTTACAATCTAAACCCGGCCAAAATTTTCATGGGCGACACCGGCTCTACCTTTCTTGGCTTCATTTTGGCGGTGGTTTCCATTCAGGGACTGTTCAAGTTTTACGCTTTTATCTCCTTTGCCGTCCCCTTCCTCATGCTGGGCCTGCCCATTTTTGACACCTGCTTCGCTATTCTGCGCCGCGTGTCCCACGGCCAGTCCCCTATGCAGCCTGACCGGGGACACATCCACCACCGGCTTATTGACATGGGCTTTTCTCAAAAACAGGCGGTGGCGGTGCTGTATATCATCAGTGCCATTCTTGGCCTGTCCGCCGTGGTGCTTACCACCATCGGCGTAGTACGCGCCATGCTGTTTCTAGTCGCCCTGTGCGCTGCCGGAGCCGTGGCGGGCAAGCTTTATATGGACCGAAGCACCAGCGACCAAAGCGCCCCGCCCCGCCGGACGCAAGATGGCACGGCCAGAAAAAAGGAGCATCCCTATGAATAAAATTAAGGTAATGACCGTCTTTGGCACCCGACCGGAAGCCATTAAAATGGCTCCCTTAGCCCTGGAACTGTCCCGCCGGCCAGAGTTCGAGGCCCTTTGCTGTGTTACCGCCCAGCACCGCGAGATGCTGGATTCGGTACTGAATATTTTTGGACTGAGGCCCCACTACGACCTGAACATCATGGAGCCCCGGCAGACGCTGTCCACTATCACCTCCAAGTGCCTCAACGGCATGGACTGCGTACTGGAGGAAGCCAAGCCCGATTTGGTGCTGGTCCACGGGGACACCTCCACCACCTTCGCCGGAGCCCTGGCCGCCTTTTACCACAAGATTCCCGTGGGCCATGTGGAGGCTGGACTGCGCACCTACGACAAGTGGTCCCCCTTCCCCGAAGAGATGAACCGAAAGATGGTGGGAACCATTGCCGATCTCCACTTCTGTCCCACCGTAACCAACCGGGACAATCTTGCCCGGGAAAATATCACCAAAGGCGTTTTTCTGACGGGCAACACTGTTATTGACGCACTTCAGACAACGGTTATAAAGGATTTTAGCTTTACAGAAAAAACATTGAACTGTTTGGATTATGTCAACCGAAAGGTGGTTTTGGTCACCTGCCACCGTCGGGAAAACTACGGGCAGCCCATGACCAATATCATGACTGCCTTGCGCCGGTTGGCTGATTCCTTTCCGGACACGGATCTGGTCTACCCCGTCCACCTCTCCCCTGTGGTCCAGGAGGCGGCTCACAAATATCTGAACGGACACCCCCGCATCCACCTCATTGCTCCCCTGGCGGTAGACGAGATGCACAACCTCATGGCCCGGTGCCATCTGGTGATGACCGACTCCGGCGGCTTACAGGAGGAGGCCCCCGCGCTGGGCAAGCCGGTGCTTGTCCTCCGCCGTGAGACGGAGCGGCCCGAGGCTGTTCAGGCCGGCACAGTACGTCTGGCCGGCGTGGAGGAAGAAATCATCTTCCAAATGGCCGCTCAACTCCTGTCCGACCAGGTCGAATATGATAAAATGGCCCATGCCGTCAACCCCTACGGCGACGGAAAGGCCTGCCGCCGTATCACTGATGCCATTGCGTGGCATTTCCACGCTTCGGAAACACCGCCGGAGGAATTTTCAGGAAGGTGATTTCTTGGAACAGAAAAACCGACTGATTATTGTGATTGCCATTATTGCCCTGATTGCGGCGGCTATGATAGCCAGCTTCGGCCGGGTAATTTTTGCTGCCAATACTCCGGATGTAATCCTCCCCTCCTCCAGTGAAGGGCCGGTGAGTCCCTCCGGCCCCGAGGGACAGGGACACAGCTATCAGCGTGTAGAGGTTACTACTCAAACCGTTACTGGGGTGGTCGCCACTCTGGCCCGCCCCGCCAGCTACTATCGGGAGCTGACCGTGGAAACCTTATGGCCGGGTGGGTCTGCTACCGCTCAAGTTCAGGTTTGGGCGGACGGCGGCTGGTCTCATGTCCGTCAGACACTACCATCCGGCGTGGTTCGTCACGACCTCACCGGGGAGGATACTCTATATTATTGGTATGACGGTTCCAAGACCTATGCGCAGACCCCGGCGGACGAAAAATCCTCCGATCTGGCCCAGCATATCCCCACCTACGAAACCGTGCTGGACCTGGAGCCCAATGAGATTTCCGCCGCCGGCTACGAAATCCGAGGCGATTTGCCCTGTATTCTTGTGGAGGTTCCCTCCAGTTCCCAAGGAATGCGGCGGTTTTGGGTCAGCGTAGACAGCGGGTTGCTCGTCTCCGCCGAAGTGGAGGAGGAGGGGCAGCTCGTCTACCGCATGACCGCCTACTCCCCTGTTCAGTCCCCCTGCCCCGCCGACGGTTCCTTCTCCCTGCCCGACGGGACGATTTTGCACACAATAGGCTAATCCTCTTTTTTACTATCCCCCAGCCCCATTATCAGAGTAAGTCCCAGTGCGATAACAAGCTCCAGATCGTCTCCCTCCGCCATTAAATACAGCATGATAAGCAGCAGCAGAATATCGCCGCTGTCAAATCTGTCCAGCCGCAGGCTTTTGAAAATACCTGACAGCCCCTCTTTTTCTGTCAGAAAGCTGGGAAGGGAAATGGCGTTTGGCCTGGAACGTCGCTCTGAAGCGGGAGCGCTTCGGGGTGTGGAGGCCAGGGGTTCCACCCGGGCGTAGGAGGTATCCTCCGGGATATAGCGGTTATACACGCTCCCCCTCCTTTCCCCCCAGCGCATCCAACGCCACCCGGACCAGCTTAGTCATCCGGGCGATTTTGAGGGCTCTGTCCAGCCGGGCCCTGCGCTCCTCCTTCAGAAAGGGCCGTAGCGCACTGAGCAGCGCCACATTCCGGTCCTCTGTGCTCTGGACTTGACGGATTACGTCCATCCCAACCTGGAGCATTTTGGGGTCAATTTGCCCCATCAGGGCGGACAGATCGGCGGGTGGTGAAGCGGGTTCCGTCTCCGCCGGTGAATATGTATCCTCGGAACCTGGCTCCTGGGGCTGCTCACCGGACAGGGAGCGGGCCAGCGCCATGATTTGGCTCATCGCCTCCTGATTGCCCAGGATGGAATTTAATTTATCCTCAAACTCCGCCATGGCGCTTCCCCTCCCCTCGCCATCACCAGCTGCGGTTGAGACGGCTGCTTGCTGCCTTTACTTCAACCCCGCTTGCTTTGCCTGGGCTCCAATCCGGTCTACCAGCTCGGCCCCCTCCTTGCTGTGCATCAGCTGGTCCATCATAGCCATAAGCTGGCTGGGATCCCCCTCCGCCGCTGCCTTGGCCGCCTGACGGACCCCGCCGCTCTGCTGCTGAAGCAGCTCCCGCAGTTTCTGTGCGTCGCTGGACTGAGCCAGCTGGGCGATGGCGTCCCTATCCTTTTTTGAAAACTCCATGTCCACCACTCCTCTATGATTTTTACGCGCGAGAGATTCCGGCGCGTGTCTCGGCTCTCTTTACTATTTCAGTATATGCACAGAAAGGTCCAGGTGACACAGCTTGAAAATTTTAGTATTTTCGGATTCTCACCACTCCCTGTCCGGAATGTACGCCGCAATTGATCAATTTCAGCCCCAGCAGATTATCCATTTGGGCGACCTGATCTGCGACGCTGAGGAGGTAGCGCAACATTACCCCAAGCTCCCCTTTTGCATGGTTCCCGGCAACTGCGACGGCTGGATTCCATCCGTTCCCGTCAAAAGACAGGTCACTCTGGAGGGGGTGTCCATTCTTCTCTCCCACGGGCACCGGTGGGGCGTTAAAAGCGGCTACGACGTCGCTATTTCCGATGCCCGGGCCGTTGGAGCAGACATTCTGCTCTTTGGCCATACCCACAATGCCCTGTGTCAACAGCTGGAGGACGGACTTTGGATGATGAACCCCGGCCCCGCCCGGACTAGCTGCGGGCTGATTGAGCTTGACCAGGGAAACATTTCCTGTTCTCTGTGCCAGCTGTAGGGGACGGAACCTGTTCCCATTCCAAATCGGAGGTGATCTGCCATGAAAAAAGTGCTCTATATTCTTTTCCACCGGTCGGTGTTTATGTCGCTGGCCCTCCTGGCCCAAATTGCGACACTTTTTGTGATGGTGGTCTCCTTCTCCGGCTATACCGAGGTTTTCTACTGGTGCTGCATTGCCACCAGTATCAGCGCCGCTATCGCCATCGTGGGCAGCAGAATGGAGCCGGGTTATAAAATTGCCTGGCTCCTGTTGATTTTGCCCTTCCCCATCTTTGGCGGCGC
>JAAWCR010000144.1 GCA_022793355.1 Lawsonibacter sp.
GCAGGTCGGGCCAGTCCTTGGGGGCCTCAAGGCCCTTGCTCTCCAGACGGTCCTTGTTGACCATAAAGCCCAGGATGCCGGTGTAGATGCCATGCCACATGTTGTCGGAGTGCTTATACACGTCCTTGGTGATGTGGGAGGCGTTCATTGCCTCGTAGGGCTCCAGCAGGCCCTCAGCCGCCACCACGTTGTAGGGGTCGGTGGTGCCGCCGAACCAGACGTCGGCGGAGGGGTTGCCGTTCTCCTCCTCGATCTTGGCCTGAACCTCACCGGTGGACAGGCGCTGGAAGGTGGTCTTAATGCCGTACAGCTGCTCAAACTTCTGGCAGGCGGCGGCCAGATACTCCTCCTCACAGGAGCCGTAGACCACCAGCTCGCCCTCGGCTTTGGCGGCGTCAATCAGCTCGGCCATGGGGTCGGCCGGGGTGCTGGCGTCGCTGCCCTGAGAGGTGCCGCTCTGATTGCCGGCGCTGGACTGACCGCCCTGATTGCTCTGGGCGCCGTTTCCCCCGCCGCAGGCGGCCAGGGACAGGAGCATCGCGGAGGCCAACAGCACGGATAAAATCTTTTTCACGTTTTATTCCTCCATTTTCTTTTTTCCCACCGGCGGAGATAAGCCTCCCATCCTTATGGGATAGCATCATTTTAATACCTCAGGAAGAAAAAGTCAATATGTCCAAAATAATTCCTTTTGATTTATACAAAATCGACCGTTTTACACAAATCAAGAAGAAATCAATTCAATTTTAGGAAAAATAAGGCATTCCTGCAAACATTCGCCTCGTCCGGCAGGGAGATTCCTCGGCGTTTCCTTGTTTGAATTCAATGCCGATTGCGTTTATCTGGCTGATCCAAAACTTCTCTGTTCGGATAATCTCCTCCCTCTTCTCCAACTGCCTGCCCCAAATCTCCGCCCCTTGAATGGATGAATGTACTGTAAACGAGTATGGAACCCCACAGGGCGGCATTATCTGATTTTGTCACATCAAGATACATGTGCCCATGCCGAACAATGGAAAGCTAAACTGCAAGTATTTCTGCAAAACAGGCGAAAGCTTACACTATCCACAGAGAAAACGCTGATACATAGATGTCCGAAGAAACCGCATCAACAGCCAAGCGAGAGGAATGATTCAGTATTACCAATGCTGTACGTGGGTAAATCTCGCCATGCACAAGTACACCCGCAGATTGCAGTTAATTGCTAAAAGCAGGCTGAAGCAACACCGGGAGAAATGGATACCGGCAAATCAAACGCAAAATCTTCCGCATATCCACCAACAGCGCAAACGAATGATTTCTTCCATAAAATACCGCAATATTTATGTTGGCTTCACAGCCCTTGCATTTTGCAAGTGGGAGAACATTTTTCCGAAAAACCAGTCTGATCTGACTGCTGTTCTCTTACGAGAGCGGTAAAAGCGGCGGACTACCTATCACTATTGTTTCGTTTTTTTATTATAACACAGATTCAAGCCGCGTGCTGAAACGATTGGCGGGCTGCAGGAGAGGGGCGAGGGGTGCGCCCCCCGCATAGCATGAGATAAACGGCAGAACTTCTGCCGTTCAGGAGGTATCGCAATGCAAGCAACAGGAACCTTAAGCGTCCGGGTGTACACCTCCCAGGCGCAGATCCCTCTGGAGGGCGCCACGGTGGTGGTGACCATGCCCGGGGAGGGAGGCAAGCAGAAGCTGCTCTCCATACAATGTACCAACAGCAGCGGACAAATCAAAAGCATCCAAATCGACACCCCCCTCCCGGCGCAGAGCACTTCCCCCGGTGGGCTTCCCGGAGACGGCGCCCCCTGCGCCCTTTGCTCCGTGTGGGCGGAGCAGCCGGGCTACGCCATGCTCCAGGTGGAGAACGTGCAGATTTTCCCCGGGGTGGAGACGATGCAGAACATGGAGCTCATTCCCCTGCCCCAGGGGCTGTGCAGCCTCCAGCAGCGGGACGAGCGGGATATCCCCGCCCAAAACCTGTGAGGAGGAGGAGCCATGCCCATTATCCTTCCATATGTGCCCCGCACCATCACGGTGCACCTGGGTCTTCCCGACCAGTGGGCGGAGAACGTCACCGTCTCTTTCCCTGACTATGTAAAAAATGTGGCCTCCAGCGAAATATACCCCACCTGGGAGCCTGCCGCCATCCGGGCCAACGTGCTGGCCATCATCTCTTTTGCCCTGAATCGCGTCTACACCGAGTTCTACCACAGCCGGGGCTACGACTTCCAAATCACCTCCACTACCCAATACGACCAGAAGTTCATCCGGGGCCGGAACATTTTTGAAAACATCAGCCAGGTGGTGGACGAGATTTTTAACGACTATATCCGACGCCAGGGGTATGTGGAGCCCCTGGCCGCCAAATTCTGCAACGGCACCACCTCCACCTGCGACGGCCTGTCCCAGTGGGGCAGCCAGGAACTGGCCCAGGATGGACTCAACTCCATGGAGATTCTGCGCCACTACTACGGCAGCAACATTGAGCTTGTGGTGGACGCCCCTATTCAGGATATTACCGCCTCTTATCCCGGCAGTCCTCTGCGTCTGGGCTCGGTGGGGGAAAATGTGGTCATTGTTCAAGCTATGCTCAACCGGATTTCCCAAAACTACCCCGCCATCCCCAAAATTTCCCCCGCTACCGGCATTTTCGGGGAGGACACCCGGGACGCGGTGCGCACCTTCCAGCGAATTTTCAATCTGGACCCGGACGGGGTAGTGGGGAAAGCCACCTGGTACAAAATGGTCTACCTCTACGCGGGCATTCTTCAGCTGGCCGAGCTGGTAAGCCAGGGACAGACCTTCGTTACGGTTCAGTTCCAGTTCTCCGGCCCTCTGGAGGAGGGGGACATCGGCCCTGAGGTGGGCATCCTCCAGTATATGCTGGCCCTACTGGCCCAGTTTGACAACTCTTTGTCCCCTATGACGGTAGACGGCCAATTCGGCCCCGCCACCACTCAGGCGGTGCGCACCTACCAGCAGCTGGTGGGCCTCACCCCCAACGGCTATGTGGATGAGAACACCTGGGACTCCATCTACCGCAATTTCGCCCTGGCGGACTACTTCCTCCGCCGGGACACGGTGCGGGCCCAGTCTCTGCGGGAGGACGCTCTTCCGGTAATGTCCAGGGCGGGCGGACCGCCGGAAGACGGTCCGGCGCGGTGGGACAGCACCTCCCGAATGGGCCAGTACCCGGGCCGTCCCCTGAATCTAGGCCAGCGGGACGGGCAGAACGGACAGAGAGGAGCGAAAGTATGAGAGACACCACGGCGGGACGAGAGCTGCTGGAGCGGGAGATGCTGTCCAAGCCGGTAAGCAGCCTGCAATATATGCTGGGGCAGCTGTCCAGAACCTACCATTATCTGCCCCAGCTGGCGGTGGACGGGGTCTATGGCGAGCGCACCCTGGAGGCGGTCATGCGTTTTCAGCGGGAAGCGGGCCTACCCGTCACCGGGGTTGTGGATCAGGCTACCTGGAACGCTATCCACAACTGCTGGCTGAATCAGCAGGCCAGGCAGAGCTATTCCCGGGCCACCCGGGTGTTCCCCTCCGAGGGCATCCAGGTCCACGAGGGCAATACCAAGGAATATATGATTGTCCCTCAGACTATGTTCAACGTGCTTTCCAAGCACTTTGAAGGCATTACCCCCTGTGAGGCCGACGGCAGCCACGGGCCCGCGTCGGCGGAAAATGTTCGGTGGCTCCAAAGGGCCGCCGGACTGCCGGCGACGGGCTGTATGGATAAGGCCACCTGGGACGCCCTGTCCCACCTGTATGAAATTTTTGTGGTACGGGATACCGACTGCCAGCCGGAGTTCACCGGCGGGTGGGGGTAGCGCAGCCCACACGATGGGGACAGCCAATTCTGAATACGGTAAGACCGCCCACCCCAAGCAGGGCGGGCGGCCTTTGTTTACAGGGATGCGCTGGGCAGATTGTCCACGAAGGCCCGCAGCTGGGACTGGCTGGTCATCTGGCCCAGCTGGAGCAGGATGGCGTTCCGCTGTTCCAGGGTGCAGCGGTCGTAGAAAGCGGAGGCTTGGGGGTTCTTTTGCAGCAGCTCCCCGAAGGTCACCGCCGCGTTCATGTTTAAGTCCATACAATCACCTCGAAGCCAGTATGCCCAGCCGCCGGTGAAATGATACAAAAGGTTTCGCCGTCTCTCAATAGGTGTGGTCGCAGACCTCCAGAATCTTGGCCTGGATGGCTTTCAAATCTTCAAAAGTCTCCGGGCGGCGGCGAGGGTCCCGGAGGACGGCGGCGGGGTGGAACAGGGCGGTCATCCACACGCCGTTTTTCTCAAACCACTGTCCATGCTCTTTGGTGATTTTAAAATCCTCCTTAATCAGCTTGCAGGCCGCGATGCGGCCCAGGCAGATGATAATCTTGGGCCGAATGAGGGCCACCTGGCTGCGGAGGTAGTCGATGCAGGCCTCCTGCTCGGTGTTCAGGGGGTCCCGGTTCTGGGGCGGGCGGCACTTGACCATGTTGCCGATGTAAACATTTTTCTTCCGGCTCAGGTCCACCATTTCCAGCATGTCGTCCAGCAGCTTGCCCCCCCGGCCCACAAAGGGCTCCCCCTGCAAATCCTCGTTCTCGCCGGGACCCTCTCCGATGCACATCACCTCGGCGTCCCGGGGACCAGTGCCGAACACCACGTTATGCCGGGTATCCGCCAGCGCGCACTTGCAGCAGGACAAACAGGCCTTCTCCAGCTCTTCCCAATTGTTAAACAGCATGACAGATTCCTCCAAATCCGGATTTCGACGGTTTTGCGTTCAGTATAGCACAAAAATATCCTTTGGGGAAGGGCTTTTCGACGGAATATTCCAAAACAAAAAATTTATTTTTAACTTTTCTCCTCCATTTCTTCCTGTCGGGAGCGTCAGAAATCCTCCCTGCAGGGCACAAGATATGGTTGAACTACGCATAAAAACATGACATATCTTGTACAGAGTTGGGAAAAAAATTATCTCCGCCTGGCATTAGAACATTCGTTTTAAGCTTGAAAACCGCAAGTTTTTTATAGAAAAAGAGGGATTTCCGTCAAAAACGACAGAAAAAAACCTCTTGCTTTTTGTGCCGGCAGACGATATACTAGGTAACGAGGTGGGGCGAAGTGGGGGAAAATCCCTCGAACCAACATCCAAGTGGAGGAGAGGGTGAGGGAGCGTGACCGGTACATACGAGCACAGCATCGACGCCAAGGGCCGGCTGTTCATCCCCGCCAAGCTCCGGGAAGAGCTGGGCATCTCCTTCTATCTGGCCATGGGCGTGGACGCCTGCCTGGCCGTTTACCCCCAATCCACCTGGGACCGCTTTACCGAAAAGTTCGCCTCCCTTCCCATGAGCCAATCCCGGGCTATGCGCCCCTTGTTTGCCAACGCAGCTAAGTGCGAGCCGGACAGCCAGGGCCGCATCGTCATCCCGCAGAAACTGCGCAAATACGCGGGACTGGAAAAGGAGACTGTCATCATCGGCGTCCACGACCGGGCGGAAATCTGGTCCGCACAGGCCTGGAATGCCCAGGAAGAGGAGGAAATGACCCCCGAGAAGATGGCCGCCTGTATGGCGGAATTGGGGTTCTGATATGAGTGAGTTTACCCACCGCCCGGTGCTTCTTTGGAAGTGCATCGAGGCGCTGAATATCCGCCCGGAGGGAATCTATTTAGATGGCACCTTGGGCCGGGCGGGCCACAGCCGGGAAATCGCCAAACGGCTGACCACCGGCCGTCTGCTCTGCGTTGACCGGGACCAGGCGGCCCTGGAGGAGGCCCGGGAGCGACTTGCCCCCTGGCTGGACCGGGTGACCCTGGTTCACAGCAACTTCGACCGGGTGGACGAGATATTGGACAGCCTGTCCCTGCCGGCCGCAGACGGGATGCTTTTCGACCTGGGGGTATCCTCCCCCCAGCTGGATGACGGCAGCCGCGGCTTCTCCTACATGCACGACGCCCCCCTGGACATGCGGATGGACCGGGACGAGGGCCTTACTGCCGCCGACATTGTCAACGGCTGGTCCCGGGAGGAGCTGAGACGCATCCTCTCCCAGTACGGCGAGGAGCGCTACGCACCTCAGATTGCCGGAGCCATCGTCCGCCGCAGAGAGGACAAGCCGATTGCCACCACCTTCGATCTGGTGGAAATCATCAAAAGCGCCATGCCCGGGAAAGCTTTACGTGAGAAGCAGCACCCCGCCAAGCGCACCTTTCAGGCCATCCGCATCGCCGTCAACGACGAGCTGGGCTGTGTGGAGCGGATGCTCCAGCGGGCGGTTCCCCGGCTGAACCCGGGGGGACGGCTGGCGGTGATTACCTTCCACTCCCTGGAGGACCGCGCCGTCAAAGCCGCCCTGGCCGGCTTCGCCCGGGGCTGTACCTGTCCCCCCGACTTCCCCGTCTGCATCTGCGGAAAGACCCCGGATGTCAGGCTGATTCATAAAAAACCCATCCTCCCCAGCCGGGAGGAGCTTGAGGAAAATCCCCGCGCCCGCAGCGCCAAGCTGAGGGTGGCGGAAAAACGGTAAAGGAGCCGAGTTATGGCTACAATTCGCCGCCGCCATACAACCACATACAGCACCTACGGCAGCGTGGCCTACGCTCCCGCCTACGAGGACGGAAACGCCGTACGTTCCCCCCGTAGAGAGGAGGAGCTGCGCCGGGCCCCGGTCCCCCGGCCCAAGCGGCAGGTACGCCGCCACGAGCGGGCCCGGGTGGAGGTGCGGCAGGCGGGACAGGTCGCCCCCTTCGCGGTGGTGGGCTTTCTGGCCGTGGCCGTTTTTGCGGTCTTGCTGGTGACAAGCTACGCCCAGCTGGCGGTGGCCAACGACGAGATGGTCGCCCTGCAGCGGGAGCTGACCGACCTGAAATCCGAAAACAGCAAACTGTCCGCCCAGTATGAGAAGGTATTCGACCTGGCTACCATCCAGGCGGCGGTGGGAGACACCATGGTCCGCCCCACCAACGAGCAGATGGTGTATATCGATTTGTCTGAACCGGACACGGTGACCGTCTATCCGGGGAACCGGGCCGGCGGGCTGGAGGATCTCATTCAGGGGCTCCAGGACCTCTTTGGAGGGATTATAGAATATTTCCGCTGACCCGGCCATATAGTGTAAGGCACGGTCCGGCTGGGTCAAAGCGCACAAACTCACCCGGTATTTTATAGATAGAAAGGGCGCAAGAAGGTTATCTTGCGCCCTTTCCAATGAGAAGCGCCGAATTCCCGAGCAGGGACGCTTGGAGCGGAGCGCGGAATACAAACCAAGCGCCGCAGAGCGGAGCTGTTTGTATTCCAAGTCGTAGCGAAAGCGTTCCGGCCGCGGGGGAACCGAGGCGTGACATTCCGAGAAGCGCCGAATTCCCGAGCAGGGACGCTTGGAGCGGAGCGCATGCCGCTAAAGGGAGGCTTTTATGGCTGGCAGAAGCAAATACGAGCACAACATGAAGGCTATGGGGGTGCCCACCAACGCCACCCGGGGCAGCCACTCCAAGCGGGCCATCTTGCACCGGACGCTGTTTCTGATGGGCCTGTGCGGTATCGTGATGTTCTTTCCCCTGATTTGGAAACTGTGGGACATCGCCGTTGTCCACAACAACGAGTATCAGGCAAAAGCCCTGAAGCAGTGGACCCTGGACTATGAGGTCTCTGCCCAGCGGGGAAACATCTACGACCGGAACGGCAGCATCATGGCGATGTCGGCCACAGTATACAAGCTGATCCTGTCCCCCCGTGAGCTGGTAGCGAGCGTCTCCAACAAGGATGCGGACGGCAAGCCCCTCAGTGACGAGGTGTATCAGGCCAAGGTGGCCGCCCAGCAGGAAAAAATGGTGGAGGAACTGCTGAACCTGGTCCCCGGTCTGGACCGGGAAAAGGTTTCCAAACAGATTCATAACACCCGAAACGCCTACTGGGTGGTCCGGAGCAACATTGAGGAGGAGGAAGCCAAGGTTCTGCGGACCTATATCGCGGAGAACGAAGCTTCTTATTACCTCCGTCTCTCCCCGGACACCAAGCGGTACTACCCTTACTCCGGCCTGGCCGCGCAGGCCCTGGGCTTTGTCAACGACAACGGAGGGGCCTACGGAATTGAGGCGGTATACAACGACATACTGGAGGGGACTGCCGGCCGGGTGGTCACCACCCGCACCGCCGGAGGCACCGCCCGGTATAACAGCTACGCCCAGTACATCGACCCGGTGGACGGCTATAACCTCACCCTCACCATCGACGCCACCATCCAGTCCTACTTAGAAAAAACCCTGGAGGAGGGCATCAAGGACTTCGAGGTGCAGGACGGGGCTTTTGCCATCGCAATGAACCCCAAGACGGGGGCTATTTACGGCATCGCCAGCTCCCCGGACTTTGACCCCAACCAGTTTACCACAATTACCAACGACCTGCTCAACAGTCAGATGGACGAAAATACCGCCGCCATTTTTGAAAAGCTGAAGGCCAACAACACCGAGAACCTCACTGACAGCGAGCTGATGAAGAAAGCGGAGGCCCAGGCCTACTCCGACGCGGTGAATACGCAGTGGCGCAGCAAGGCCATCGACTCCCGGTATGAGCCTGGCTCCGTGTTCAAGGCCATCGTGCTGGCCGCCGCCCTGGAGGAGGGTGTGGTCAGCGAAAACGACCACTTCTTCTGCTCCGGCCACGCCGATGTGCCCGGTTACCCCAAGCCCATCAACTGCTCCAACACAAAGGGACACAAGGACCAGAACCTGGCCAAGGCGGTGGCCAACTCCTGCAACCCCGCCTTTATTGAGATTGGCAAGCGGCTGGGCATCGATAAATTTTACGACTACTTCGAGGCCTTCGGCATGCTGGAAAACACCGGCATTGACCTGCCCGGCGAGGCCAGCCTGGCCGGCGCCGTCTGGAGCCGGGAGGAGATGAGCAACGTGGACCTGGCGGTGGCCTCCTTCGGCCAGCGCTTTGAGATCACCCCCCTGCAAATGATCTGCGGCTTCTCCGCCGTCATCAACGGGGGCAACCTGGTAAAGCCCTATGTGGTTCAGACCATCAGCACCCAGGACGGCACTGTCATCCAGAACACTCAGCCCGAGGTGGTCCGGCAGGTCATCAGCAAGGAGACCAGCCAGCGCGCCGCCGACATTCTGGAACAGGTGGTGGCCACCGGAAGCGGCAACAACGGCTATGTGGCGGGCTACCGCATCGGCGGCAAGACCGGCACCTCCGAGGTAAAGACGGTGGATAAAGACCACTATATCGTCTCCTTTATGGGCTACGCCCCCGCCGATGACCCCCAGGTAATCGTCCTGCTGGCCTACGACCACCCCAAGGTCCGAGAGCCGGGGAGCAACTATGGCCCCAGCGGCGTCTACATCAGTGGCGGCAATATGGCCGCCAAAAAGGCGGGCCCCCTCATCGCCCAGATTCTGGATTACCTGGGAATTGAAAAAACCTACTCCACGGAAGAAGCCGCAGCCGCTGACGTGGTTATGCCCAAGGTCACCGGACTGAGCACCCCCAAGGCGGAGGACGATCTGTCCCGCGTAAAC
>JAAWCR010000145.1 GCA_022793355.1 Lawsonibacter sp.
ATGGTCACCGCCTGCAACAGCTTTGTAAAGGAGGGCATGGTGGTCCACACCAACTCCCCCCGGGCCCGGCGCACCAGGCGAACCAATGTGGAACTGATTTTGTCCCAGCACGACTGCAAGTGCGCCACCTGCGTGCGCAGCGGGAACTGCCAGCTCCAGGCCATCGCCAACGACCTGGGCATCCTGTCCGTCCCCTACGAAAGTCAGCTTCCCAAAGGCCTGTGGGGGGCCTGGACCACCACCTTCCCCCTGTATCACGACTACAACAAGTGCATCAAGTGTATGCGGTGCGTCCAGATCTGCGACAAGGTGCAGTCCCTGAGCATCTGGGATGTGGCAGGCACAGGCGGACGGACCACGGTGGACGTGTCCAACAACCGGGTCATCAAGGACTCGGACTGCGCCCTGTGCGGCCAGTGTATCACCCACTGCCCCGTGGGCGGCCTGCGGGAGCGGGACGACACCCAGAGAGCCTTCGCCGCCCTGGCCGACCCGAAGAAAATTACCGTGGTCCAGGTGGCCCCGGCGGTCCGCACTGCTTGGGGTGAATACTTCGGCCTCAGCCGGGAGGAGGCCACCATGGAGCGCATGGCCGCCTGCCTTCGCCGCCTGGGCTTCGACTATATCTTTGATACCAACTTTTCCGCCGACCTGACCATTATGGAAGAGGGCAACGAGTTCCTCCACCGCCTAAAATCCGGCGGGCTCACCCGCTGGCCCATGTTCACCAGCTGCTGCCCCGGCTGGGTGCGGTTCCTCAAGGGCCAGTACCCCGAACTTACCAGCCAACTGTCTACTTCCAAGTCCCCCCAGCAGATGTTTGGCAGTGTGGTCAAACGCTGGTTTGCCCAGAAGCTGGGAGTGGAACCGGAAAAGCTCTTCTGTGTTTCCGTCATGCCCTGTGTGGCCAAAAAGGCGGAGTGCGAGTTGCCCACCATGGCCACGGAGCACGGCCCGGACGTGGACCTGGTGCTCACCACCCGGGAGCTGGCGCGGATGCTCCGGGCGGACAAGATTTCCCCCGACAATGTCTCCGAGGAGCCCTTGGACTCTCACCTAGGCACCCACACCGGCGCAGGAGTCATCTTTGGGGCCACCGGCGGGGTGATGGAGGCCGCCCTGCGTACCGCCTCCTACCTCCTCACCGGGGAGAACCCAGACCCGGACGCCTTTGCGGAGGTGCGTACCGGCCCCGGTCTGCGGGAAGTCACCTATGAGATCGCCGGCGTTCCGGTGCGGTGCGCTGTGGTTAGTGGACTGGGCAACGCCCGACAGCTGATTGAGCAGCTAAAAGCAGGTAAGGTTCACTACGATTTCGTGGAGGTCATGGCCTGTCCTGGCGGCTGCGTGGGCGGCGGTGGGCAGCCCATCTCGGTAGAGGACGAGGAGCGCTACGGCGTCCGAGGTCAGCGGCTGTACGACCTGGACAAGGCCAACCCCATGCGTTTCTCTCACGAAAATCCAGACGTCCAGGCCCTGTACGCCCAGTTCCTGGGTCAGCCCCTCAGCGAGAAAGCGGAGGAGTTGCTCCACACCGACCACAAAGCCTGGAACATGCCAAACGAAACTTAGCTGCAGAGCGTCCGGTTTAGTGACCGGGCGCTTCTTTGTTGTATAAGTGCACAAACCTTATACGAAAACAGATATAACATGTTCAAGTTTTTCGTATTTTACATTTCACCGCTTTTGTGGCTAAATAGTATCAGAAGGCAGAGCAAAACACAGTCTATTTCACACAAATTCACCAAAACAGAGGAGGCAAAACTATGGCGGCAAAAATTGCGGCGCGGATGAACCGGATGGCGCCCTCCGGCATCCGCAAGGTCAATGAAAAGGCGCTGGCAATGGAGCGGGCGGGGGAAAAGGTCCTCCACTTTGAGATCGGACGGCCCGACTTCGACACCCCGGAGTATATCAAGCAGGCGGCGGAGCAGGCCCTGGCTGAGGGCAAAGTCCACTACACCTCCAACTTCGGTTTGATGGATCTGCGCCAGGCCATCGCGGACAAGCTGAAGCGGGAGAACAGCATCGACTATACGGCATCCGAGGTGCTGGTCACCGTGGGTCTGTCCGAAGCGGTGTTCGCCGTGTTGGCCACCATCCTGGAAGAGGGGGACGAGATTCTGGTCCCCGATCCGGGCTGGCTCAATTACGTCAATGTCCCCAATCTGCTGGGGGCGGTCCCGGTCCCCTATCTGCTGCGGGAGGAGTCCGGCTATCAAATTGACCTGGACGAGATCCGCTCCAAGATCACCCGCCGGACCAGGGCCATTGTTATTATCACTCCCAGCAATCCCACCGGCGGCGTGCTGGCGGAGGACGTGCTCAAGGAGCTGGCCGAGATCGCCGTCGCCAACGACCTGATGGTCATCTCCGATGAGGTCTATGAGCGGCTGGTCTATGGCGGGGCGAAACACATCAGCATCGCTTCCCTGCCCGGCATGAAGGAGCGCACCTTCACCATGAACGGCATGTCCAAGGCCTACGCTATGGATGGCTGGCGGCTGGGCTATGTGGCCGCTCCCGAGGAATATATTTTGGCCATGAACAAGTTCCACCAGCACAATAC
>JAAWCR010000146.1 GCA_022793355.1 Lawsonibacter sp.
ATGTCCGAAAATTATTCTTTCTTTTCTGCGTTATCTCTGTTTTAACGCAAAAATCCCGCACCGAAGTGCGGGATTTTTGCCTGCATCTTTTTTGTCAATGCAACTTGGTGGAGGCGGGGAGAGTTGAACTCCCGTCCGAAAGCACTTCCACAGAAACTTCTCCGAGCGCAGACGATCGTTTACATTCCCTTACTCAAGCGTGGGTCGTCACACTATTGAGCTTGGTAGAGTCATAATGCGTGGAACGGTCAACTCTTTCCGAACGCACGGGCACCACTAAGGCTACGCCCAAACCCGGCTCGTGGTCTTTCCGGGCAGGACGGCCGCTTAAGCAGCGGCGAGAACGTAATCGTTATCGTTCTTTAATTTATAAGTGCCCATTTTTAGGATGTTAGGCGCATCCGCTCGCTATTCCTGCTTCTATGCCCCCGTCGAAACCGGTACGCCCCCTCGTCGTCGCATGCTTCGTATTGTTCGCCCTGCCGCAGGCGGTGGGTCTCATTCGCTTCACCGCTCCTCCTCTCCGACTGCGCCCCACTTCCTTGGGCATGCGGTCAGGCGGCGGCTTCGCTGCCGTGAGAAGCGGCCAAACAGTCTCCTTTGGAAAGGAGGTGGCATCCGCAAAGCCGATGACGGCGGATTGTCTCACGGTACCTTTTCCGGCTCAGGATACTCTACGCCGAAGGTATCCACGGTGACCTTCTTCATGACCTGTTTTTCCCGGGGGCGGTCGTTCCAGTCAGTCTTGGCGGAAACGATCGCGTCAGCCGTCTCCATACCCTCGATAATCTTGCCAAAAGCGGCGTAGCCACCATCCAGGTGGGGCGCTTTGTCCACCATAATGAAAAACTGGCTTCCAGCGGAGTTGGGGTCCATAGCCCGGGCCATGGACAGTACGCCCCGGTCATGGACCAGGTCGTTCTGGCAGCCGTTCTGGGTAAACTCTCCCTTAATGGAGTAACCGGGACCGCCCATGCCGGTGCCTTGGGGACAGCCGCCCTGAATCATGAAGCCGGGGATGCAGCGGTGAAAAATAAGCCCGTCATAGAAGCCCTTTTGAATGAGGGAGATGAAGTTGTTTACACTGTTGGGGGCCACCTCCGGGTAGAGCTCCGCCTTCATGACGGAACCGTTTTCCATTTCGATGGTAACGATGGGATTGCTCATAGAATCAATCCTTTCCAAATAGATATTGGTCCAGCAAATTTAAATTTTCCATGTCTGGGGACAGCCTGAGCAGCACCTGCCCCTGCCGGTCAAACAGAACTCTGTCCCCGCTGGGGGAACGCAGAGCGCGGCCTACCTGGTCAATCGAGAAGGAATGCTCCTTTTTTCCCGGGCCCACCACCCGCAGACGGGAACCGTAGACCTCCAGACGGGGGGATCGGTGGGTCAGGAGAATGATGATACCGGTGCCGGTAAGGAGCGCGCCTAGCCCGAGCACCTTGGCCGAAGTATTCCAGGTGTCAAAAATCGCAGTGAATATCAAAACCGGTATGGTAAAAACCAGACCGAAGATAAGGGCAAGCTTCCCCTTGTCGATGACGGCTCTGGGCGTCTGGACGATAAATTTCCGCTCCTCCATGTCATCTGCCCCTGGTCTTCATAACCCGGTCCATCTCCCGTTTGGCGTCCCGCCGGGCGGCGGATTCCCGCTTGTCATAGAGTTTCTTGCCCTTGGCCAAACCGATCTCCAGCTTGACCCGGGGGCCCCGGAAGTAGACAGACAGCGGGATAAGGGAGTAGCCGTCCTGCTTAATGCGGCTGAACAGCCGCAGGATTTCCCGCTTGTGCATTAGCAGCCGACGGGTGCGGCGGGGGTCCTTGTTAAAAATGTTTCCCTTCTCGTAGGGGCTAATGTGCATGCCCAACACGGAGATTTCTCCGTCCTTGACCAGACAGAAGGAGTCCTTCAGGTTTACGTTACCCAGTCGGATAGATTTTACCTCAGTGCCCGCCAGTTCAATACCAGTCTCGTATTTCTCCTCGATAAAATAATCGTGATAGGCTTTGTTGTTTTTCGCAACAATCTTCACAGCCTCTCCCATGGCGGGCGCCTCCTTTCTCATGGGTTGGGAAGTAACTATATCACAGCCCGGCCGAAATAGCAAGGGGAAAACCGGGTCATTTTGCCCACAGCCGGGGCAGATTAGCGTAAAAATCCCCCTTGTCCTCCCAAACCAGGATCAGGCTGCCCTTTCGTACGGAGACGGCGGCCTCCTTTCCCAAAAACTGGTTGCTCACCCCAATGGGAAAATCCCCTGTGAGGGTGTAGTCTTTCAGGGGATACTTCAGGTCGGCCAGGTTGACCCCCTCCGCCGTACCACTGTTGCAGAACACGGAGAGGTAGCCGCTCATAGACGGCGGGAAGGAGATGGTTTTCCCGTCTCGGACACAGGTTGCCACCGTCTTTTCCCCGGCCAGAAAGCCCTGTCCGCCCCGGCGGGCCAGCCAATCCAGCAGCTGAAGGTTGCCCAGGGTATGTTCCAGCCGTCCTCCAACCCCGCCCAGGAGAATAAAGCGACGGTAGCCCAGCTCCAGGCCCTTGCGCAGGGCGTAGACCATATCGGTGTCGTCCTTCTCCGGGGGGAGCTGGATGACGTTGGGGTGGTTGGGGCGGTGGCCCAGGGAGTCGAAGTCCCCCACCGCCAGGTTGGGGTTAACGCCGTAGGCCATCAGGGAGTCGAACCCCCGGTCAGCGGCGATAACATAGTCCCCCTGGGTGGGGTAGGGGCGCAAATCCGGGGTCAGGGACATGGCTCCCACGATGTAGCAGACATTGGACGTTGGAATCATGGCGAACCATACCTCTCTCATCCAGAATGATGATTCATTATAATACCATTTTACTTCGTTTGGCAAGAGAGAAAATATCGGCACGAATATAAAAATTTCACTTCCAACCGCCGGGCGGATGTGGTACAATATTTTTTGTATGTAATTTCAATGCGGGAAGGACTGGATAGCTATGAACAAGCGCCCCCCTCTGCGCCGTTCCGCCCCGGTGGAGCAGGAGAACGACGGTATCATCGAGGGCCGCAACGCTGTGATCGAGGCGCTGCGGGCCGGAGTGACGATTGACAAAATATTTATCGCCAAGGGGGAGACCGACGCCGCCCTCGGCCATATCGCCTCTGCGGCCCGGGAGAAGGGCGTGGTAGTGGTGGACGCCGACCGGCGCAAGCTGGACAACATGAGCCGTACCCACTCCCACCAGGGGGTAATCGCTCAAGCTGCCGTCCGGGAGTACGCCTCGGTGGACGATATTCTGAACGCCGCCAGAGAGAAGGGGGAGCCTCCCCTCGTTCTGGTCTGCGACGAGCTCAGCGATCCCCACAACCTGGGGGCGGTTATCCGCACCGCCGACGCCGCCGGGGCCCACGGGGTCATCATCCCCAAGCGCCGTTCCGCCGGGCTTACGGCCATCGTGGGCAAAACCTCCGCCGGGGCGGTGGCCCATGTGCCGGTGGCCCGGGTGCCCAATCTGCCTTCCCTGCTCCAGGAGCTAAAGGAGGAGGGGGTCTGGGTCTTTGGCGCGGCCATGGACGGGACCACCCCACTGTACAAGGCCGACCTGAAGGGTCCCGCCGCCATTGTAATTGGCAGCGAGGGGGCGGGCATGGGCCGGCTGGTAACGGAACGCTGCGACTTTACCATATCCATCCCCATGTTTGGCAAAATCAACTCCCTCAACGCCTCCGCCGCTGCAGCGGTCCTGCTGTATGAGGCGGTGCGGCAGCGAATCGGCGGATAATTCCCTCTGCGAAAGACGGCCTGTGGCCGCCCCTGGGTCCCGCCCCTGATATTTTAACCGAAACCGAGGAGTCTCCCATGAGCGACCAAGATGAGAAACTGAATAACGGCGGGGAGCTGATCGACATCAAGTCCCTCATCGGAGATGCCGACAGCGGAGACTTTTCCCTGGACGACATTATGGCTGAGTTCGGGCACAAGCCCCCCAAGCCGGCGAAGCCGAAGGGACCCGACGAGGACCCGGAGGCCCGGTTCAACACCATTGAGTGGAAGAAGATTCCAAAGAAAAAGCCGCTTCCCCGGCCTCCGGGCGCTCCCCCGCCCGAGGGAAAGATGGTGGCCTTTCCCAGCGCCCGGGCCGCCACCCCCCCGCAGCCGGAGGAGTCCCCCGTCCCCCCTGAGCCAGAGCCGAAGCGTCCCGCGCCAAGCCGCTTGGTGCCCAAGGAGCCGCCGCCGGAGGGAGAGGCCGAGGATGCCGGCCAGATGATCCCTTTCCCCCAGGAGGAGGGCAAGCTGTCCTCCTTTCTCCGAGATCTGGGCCGAAAGGCGGACGACTACGCCGACCACATGTTTGAAGAGGATGAGTCCATCGACAAAGAGGAGGTCCGCCGCTTAGAGCGGCTGATCCCAGGCACCGACCAGGAGGAGGTGGACGACACCCCGCCCTCCCGACTGTGGCGCCGCCCCAAACGCCAGGAACGCCCTGCCCCCGACATCCCCCCCGGCAGTCTGGCTCGGCGGTATGGCAAAGGGCTGAAGTGGATGCGCACCCGAACCGTCCTTGTCTTTCTCCTTGCCGCCATAGCCCTGGTTCAGGCGGCGGTCCCCCTGCTGGGGCTGAGCTGGCCCTCACCCCTAGATCAGCCCCTGCTCCAGTGCTGGCTGGCCGTAGGTCTGTTGGGCACGGGGATGATCCTGTCCGCCGACGTGCTGCTTACCGGGATTGCCCGGGCCTGCTGGCTGAAATTTGGAATGGACACCCTCACTGCCCTGGCCTGCGTCCTCACCCTGGGGGACGGCATCGACCTGACGATGGCAGCCCAGCCCCCCGCCCGCCTGCCCTACACCCTGGTCTGCCTGACGGGGCTGTTCTTCCTGCTCCACGGCAGCTACCACAAGCGTTGCGGCCAGCGGCTGGCCTGCCGCACCGCCGCCACCGCCTCCTCCCCCTACCGGGTCACTCTGGAGCCCGGGCTTTGGAGCGAGCGTGACACTTATGCCAAATGGTCGGGTACGCCGGAGGACTTCGGCAGTCAGATTCAGAGCGACGACGGGGCCCAGCGCGTTTTCCGCCGGGTCTGCCCTCTGTTTTTTTTGGGGAACATTGCCTTCGCCTCCATGGTTTCGGTGGGCAGCGAGCACCCAGAGCGTCTGCTGTGGGCCCTGTCCGCCCTATTCGCCGTCACCGCCTCCTTCGGCGGGGCAGTCGTGTATGGCAGGCCCTTCCACAAGTTGGCCCGCCGCCTGTCCGCCAGCGGAGCCGCCCTGGCCGGCTGGCCGGGAATTGCCGCCTCCCGCAAGGGCAGCTGCGTCCTGATTACCGACGGCGATCTGTTTCCTCCGGGCTATGTGGAGCTGAACGGCTTTAAGGTGATGCCCGACTACTCAGCCGAGCGGGTGGTGGCCTACACTGCCACCCTCATCCGGGACTCGGGCAGTGGCCTGGCCAAGCTGTTCCACGACCAGCTGCGGTCCATGGGCGGGCTGCTTCGCCGGGCTGACAGCCTGATTTGTCACGAGGGGGGCGGGCTCTCCGCCAATATCCGGGGCGATCAGGTGCTGGTGGGCTCCGCAGCCTTTATGAAACTGATGGAGATCAAGCTGCCCCAGGGCCTCAATGTGAAAAGCGCCGTTTTCTGTGCCATCGACGGCAAGCTGGCCGGTATCTTCGCCCTGAGCTACACCCTGCCCGAGACCGTATTTCCCGCCCTGGAGGGGCTGATGCTGGAACGGGTGGAGCCGGTTTTGGCCACCCGGGATTTTAATCTGATTCCCGCCATGCTCCAGCAGCGGTTCAAGCTGGCCGCTGACAAAATGGCCTTTCCCCCGGTGGATCGCCGCCGCAATTTGTCCGATCCTGAACAGGAGCACCAGGGCATTCTGACTGCCCTGCTGTGCCGGGAGGGTCCCCTCCCCTTTGCCGAGTCCATCATTGCCGCCAAGCGGCTGCGCTGGGCCACCCGTTTGGGGGCCGCGCTGTGCTGTGCCGGCTCGCTGCTCGGCATGCTGCTGGCCGCCTACCTCACCTCCATGGGGGCCTATACCTCCCTGTCCCCCATCAACCTCCTGGTGTACATGCTCACCTGGCTGGCCCCCTCCTGGTTTTTATCCGGCTGGGTCCACCGGTTCTAGCATCCAAAAGTCCCTCCGATTCGGGACAGCTCCCGTAAAGAAGCCAGCACCCGCTGGAAAGAAGTTGCTTTTCAGCGGGTGTTGCTTTATAATGAACGCATCGACAAATTCCCATTTGAAGAAACATTTTAAGAAGGGAGCAATTCATTATGGCGATCAACGGTATTTCCGATCCTTACAGGGATGCTGTCTCACGGGCAGGACAAATTCGCCCCATACAGACGAGTCGTTTTGCCGTTTCTGAAGAAGAGGGAAAGCAGGTCAGCGGGCAAACTGGGGATAAAGTAGAGTTTTCCAGCGAGGGACGGCAGGCTGCCTCTGAGATGCCGGATTTTGCCCAGGGCTTGGAAAAGCTGGATTTGAGCCATATGACAAAGGACGAATTTATGTCCAAAATCCGGACGCAGTTGGGAGAACAAAATCTGGAGGTCAACTGGAACG
>JAAWCR010000147.1 GCA_022793355.1 Lawsonibacter sp.
CCGGCTTTTTTCAGCAGGTCGCGGACGGTCTCGGTGGGCTGAGCGCCGGTCTTGATCCAGGCCTGGGCCCGGTCCACATCCACCTTCAGCTCGGCAGGATCGGTAACGGGGTTATAGATGCCGATCTCCTCGATGAAACGACCGTCACGGGGATAGCGGGAGTCGGCCACCACGATGCGGTAGAAGGGGGCCTTCTTAGCGCCCATGCGGCGCAGTCTGATTTTAACCATGTATCTTCACCTCCAAATGAAATTGTTTCTTTATATGGAAAACACAATTTTTGTGCTTTACCCGATTCGGCAGCCGACACACGCTGCATTATTGTGCGGACGGATAATATCCGCCCCTGTGGCGCTTGCTTTAAAACGGCATTCCGCCCATTCCGGGGAAGCCTCCCCGGCCCTTTTTGCCCATCATTTTGCGCAGATTTTTGGGCATTTTGCCGCCGGAAAATTGCTTGGTCATAGCCTGAAGCATATCGAACTGCTTGAGCAGCCGGTTGATGTCCACCACCTGGGTGCCGGACCCGGCGGCGATGCGCTTTTTCCGGCTGGAGTTGAGCAGTTTGGGGTCCTCCCGCTCGGCGGGGGTCATGGAGAGGATAATAGCCTCCATCCGCTGGAGCAGCTTCTCGTCCATGGTGGCCCCCTCCAGGTCGCTGGCCTTGACCCCGGGGAGCATCCCCGCAATCTCGGTGAGGGAACCCATATTTTTCAGCTGCTTCATCTGGTCGTAGAAGTCGGTGAGGGTGAATTTGTTCTTGCGTAGCTTCTCCTGAAGCTCCAGGGCCTTTTTCTGGTCAAAATTTTGCTCCGCCTTTTCAATGAGGGAGAGCATGTCCCCCATGCCCAGGATCCGGCTGGCCATGCGGTCGGGGTGAAAGACCTCAATCTGGTCCAGCTTTTCCCCCACGCCCACAAACTTAATGGGTTTGCCGGTGACCGCTTTGATGGACAGGGCTGCGCCGCCCCGGGCGTCGCCGTCCAGTTTGGTGAGCAGCACGCCATCGATGTCCAGTGCGTCGTCAAAGGCCTTGGCGGCGTTCACTGCATCCTGGCCGATCATGGCGTCCACCACCAGCAGAATCTCGGTGGGCTCCACGGCGGCCTTGATGGCCCGCAGCTCGTCCATCAGCTCCTCGTCCACGTGGAGCCGACCGGCGGTGTCCAGAAAGACCATGTCGTTGCCGTGCTTTCTGGCGTGCTCCAACGCCGCTTTGGCGATGTCCACCGGATTGGCCTGGCCCATCTGGAAAACGGGGATGTCCAGCTGCCTGCCCACCACCTCCAGCTGCTGGATGGCGGCGGGGCGGTAGATGTCGCAGGCGGCCAGCAGGGGCCGCTTGCCGTTCTGCTTTTTCATCAGGCCGGCCAGCTTGGCGCCGTTGGTGGTCTTGCCCGCGCCCTGAAGGCCCACCATCATTACCACCGTGGGGGGCTTGGAGGCAATCTCCAGCTTGGCGGCCGCACCGCCCATCAGCTCGGTGAGCTCCTGGTTGACAATCTTGATAATCTGCTGGGCGGGGGAGAGGGCCTCCAGCACGTCGCTCCCCACCGCCTTCTCGGTGACCTGGGCCACGAACTGCTTGACCACCTTAAAGCTTACGTCGGCTTCCAGCAGGGCCAGGCGGATCTCCCGCATGGCCTCCTTCACGTCGGCCTCGGACAGCCGGCCCTTGCCCCGCAGCTTCTTAAAGGCGGCGGACAGCTTTTCAGAAAGTCCTTCAAATGCCATGGGCTTACTCCTTCAGCAGGATATCGGCGGCGTCCCGGACCCGGAGGGCCAGGGTCTCCAGCTCCACGCTGTCCATCCGGGCGGTCAGCTCCGCCATCCGGGCGGCGTCCTTGTAAAGCTGCTCTAGCTGGGCGCGCATGGTGTGGAACCGCTTGATGAGCTTGGTCTTGTCCTCCAGCTCGGTGAGGACGCCCTCGGCCCGGACAATCACATCCCGGACACCCTGGCGGGTGATGCCGTAGTTCTCGGCAATTTCCCCCAGGGAGAGGTCCTCGTTGTAGTACAGGTCGTAAAACTCCTTCTGGCGGTCCGTCAGAACATCGCCGTAGAAATCGAAGAGCATGGTCATGCGATAGGCCTGACTTTTCATGGAGCTGCGACCTCCTTACTGCAAAAATGTAAAGGCGAATAACTTTACATTTGAGAGCATACCACATTTTGCCCCGTTTGTCAAGCCGAAATACTTGACGACCCCCGGCTTTCTTTTGGTATATTCCGCCATAGCCGGGGGAAAAATGAACGGGACTATGCCACTGGGAGGTATTTTCCTATGAACACCCCACATGTCCCCATGGACGACGCCCATTTAAAAAAATACGCCGCCAACGCTGCCAAAGAGGCCGAACCGGAGGGAACGGTCTCCTGCCGCGGGCTGTCCAGGGCGCTGGGCAGGAATCTGCGCCAGGTTCGCCGGGTCCGGGAGGCGCTGAACGCCTGGAGCTCCGGCCAGTCCAATCTGCCCGGGGCGGTGGAATGGCTGCTGGATAACCACTATCTGGCCATCCGGGAGGGAGAACGGGCCAGGAGCGCGTTTCGGGGCGGCAGGCCTCTCCGAGGGACGCGGCGGGGCCCCGCTCTGCTCCAGCTGTGCGCCCGGAGTGCTTTGTGGGCGGTGCCCGACTTGGACCAGGGCCGGCTGGCCCTGTTTCTGGAGGGCTTTCAGTCGGTGTGTCCGCTGACTGAGCGGGAGCTGTCCCTGCTGGTCCCTGCCCTGACGGAGGGGCTGACGGCGCGGCTGGCCGGATTGTGCGGCGACCTGGAGGCCCTGAAGGAGAACCGGGTGCCCCCAGAGGAGGCGGGGGCGGCCTTCACCGCCCTGCGGGCCCTGTCCGGGGCAGAGTGGACTGCCCTTTTGGAGGGGGCGAGCCGGGTAGAACGGGTGCTGGCCCGAGACCCCTCCGGTCACTATCCCCACATGGACGAGGATACCCGCCGCCGCTACCGGCAGCGGGTCTGCCGGCTGGCGAGACAGTACCGCCTGGAGGAGGGGCAGGCAGCCCGTCAGGCGGTGGAGCTGGCCCAGAGGGGGGAGGGCCCTCGGAGGCATGTGGGCTGGTATCTCTACCGGGAACCCCTGGGGAGGGAGGAGCGCCGACGATCCGGGGTGAGCTACGGGCTGGCCGTGCTGGGACTGTCCCTCCTTGTGGCCCTGGCCCTGTGGCGGGCGGCGGGAACGCCCCTGGCCGCCGTTTTGCTCCTTCTGCCCCTGTCCGACATTGTGAAAAACGGGCTGGATTTTCTCCTGGTCCGGCTGGTGCCCCCCCGCCCTGTGCCCAAAATGGAGCTGGAGGGGGGGATCCCCAAAGAGGGGAGAAGCCTGTGCGTGGTGGTGTCCCTCCTCACCGGGGAGGACAGCGGACCTAAGCTGGCGGCTTTGCTGGAGCGCTACCGCCTGGCCAACCGGGATGCGGGGCCCGAGCTGCGCCTGGGCATACTGGCCGATCTGCCCGACAGCGGGACCCCCATGGGGAAGGAGGGGGCCGCCTGGATGGACAGCGCCCGCCGGGCGGTGGACCGCCTGAATGAGAAGTACGGCGGCGGCTTCTACCTCTTTTTCCGCACACCGGCTTTCAGTAAGCGGGACGAGCGCTATATGGGCTGGGAGCGGAAGCGGGGGGCCCTCACCGAGCTGGTCCGGCTGTTAAAGGGGAAGCGGGCCAGGCTGGAGGTGAAGGCGGGGGAGAAGGACTGGCTGCGTCAGGTGAGATACGTCATCACGCTGGATTCGGATACCAGCCTGAACGTGGGCGCCGCCCGGGAGCTCACCGGGGCCATGCTCCACCCCCTGAACCAGCCGGTCATCGACCCCAAAAAGAAAATTGTCACCTCCGGGCACGCCCTGTTCCAGCCCCGGGTGGCGGTGGAGCTGGAGGCAGCGAACAAGTCCTTCTTTGCCAAACTATTTGGTGGGCTGGGGGGCGTTGACCCCTACGGCTCAACCGCCAGCGACGTGTACCACGACCTCTTCGACCAGGGCACCTACACCGGCAAGGGCGTCTTTTCAGTGGACGCCTTTTACGCCTGCCTCAACGACCGCTTTCCCGATAACGCCATTCTTTCCCACGACCTGCTGGAGGGCAGCTACCTCCGGGCGGGGCTGCTGGGGGAGGTGGAGCTCACCGATGGCTGTCCCTGGCAGGTCTATGGCTACTACGCCCGCCTCCACCGCTGGATTCGCGGGGACTGGCAGCTGCTGCCCTGGTTAGGGAAGCGAGTCCCCAACGGCCGGGGCGGGCGGGAGGTGAACCCTTTGCCCCCCCTGGCAAGGTGGAAGCTTCTGGACAATCTGCGCCGGTCCCTCTCCCCGGTGTTTACCCTGCTCACCCTGGTACTGGGCATGTGCTTCTCCGGCCGGGTCTTTGCCTGGGCGGGAGGCATTGCGGTGCTGGCCGCCGCCTCCAATCTGCTGTTGTCCGGGGCGGAGCTGGCGGTGCGGCGCAGCGGCAAACGGCGGCGGTATCACTCCACCGTTATTGCCGGGCTGGCGGGGGCCATATTGCAGACGGCTATCCAGCTGATCTTCCTGCCCTATCAGGCCTATGTCTCCCTCACCGCCATCTCCGCTGCCCTGTGGCGGATGGCCGTCTCCCATAAGAACCTCCTGGCCTGGATCACCGCTGCGCAGACGGAGAGGGGGAAGGGGAGCGTCCCGTTTTACTACAAAAAAGCTTGGTTTTCGGCGGCGGTGGGGTGTTTGGTGGTGATTTTGGCCCAGCTGCGCATTGGAAAGGCGGTGGGTGTGGTCTGGCTGCTGGCCCCTGCCCTAGCCTGGGCGGTGAGCCGTCCCACCCGCCGGGAGCGGGCTCTGCCTCCCGCTGACCGGGCCTTTTTGCTCCACCAGGCCGCGTTGATCTGGCGGTATTTTGACAAATTCCTCCGAGAGGAGGACCACTGGCTTCCCCCGGACAACTGGCAGGAGCAGCCCGGCCCCGTCCTGGCCCGGCGGACCTCCCCCACCAACATCGGCATGGCCCTGTTGTCCGCCATGGCGGCGGCGGATCTGGAGCTGACGCCCCGTAAACGGGCGGTGGAGCTGATTTCCCACATTCTGGACACGGTGGAGGGGCTGGACAAATGGAACGGACACCTGTACAACTGGTACGACACCGCCACGGGAAAACCCCTCCATCCCCGTTATGTGTCTACGGTGGACAGCGGCAACCTGCGGGGGTGCCTCATCGCCCTGCGGGAGGGGCTGTACCAGTGGGGGGAGGACGTGATGGCCCGGCGGGCGGAGGTCCTGTCAAGGGCGATGGACTGTGCTCCGCTGTTTGACCGGGAGCGGCGGCTGTTTTCCATCGGCTATGAGGTGGAACAGGACCGGCTTACCGACGGGTACTACGACCTCATGGCCAGCGAGGCCCGGCAGACCAGCTTTATTTCGGTGGCGCTGGGGGAGGCCCCTGCCCGCCACTGGCGGCGGCTGGGGCGGATGCTGCTGGGGGACAACGACTACTGCGGCATGGCCTCCTGGACGGGCACCATGTTTGAGTATTTTATGCCCAACCTCCTTCTGCCCTGCGAGCCCAATTCCTTCCTCTATGAGACCCTGGCCTACTGCGTCTACGCACAGAAGCGGCGGGGCAGCAAGACCAAACGCCCCTGGGGTATCTCCGAGTCCGGGTTTTATGCCTTTGACCCGGGGATGAATTACCAGTACAAGGCCCATGGCGTGCAGTCCCTGGGGCTGAAGCGGGGGCTGGACACCGAGCTGGTGGTGTCCCCTTATTCCTCCTTTCTGGCCCTGCCCTTGGCCCCCCGGAGCGCGCTGAGAAACCTCCGCCGCCTGCGGGATATGGGGCTGGAGGGGCGGTACGGCCTCTATGAGGCGGTGGACTACACCCCCGCCCGTCTTACCGGGAGCGAGGACTATGAGGTGGTGCGCTCCTATATGTCCCATCACCTGGGTATGAGCCTGGTGGCCATTGACAATGCCCTGCGGGACAACGTGATGCCTCGGCGCTTTATGAAGGACTGCGACATGTCGGCCTATCGGGAGCTGCTTCAGGAGCGGGTGCCGGTGGGCGCCCCCATTATGAAGCAGGAAGAGCGGGAGTTCCCTGCCCGGCTCCGCCCCGCCGCCGGGCCCGCCCTGGAGCGGGAGGGGGAGGGGTTTGGACGAAACCATCCCCGGTGCCACCTGCTGTCCAACGGGACCTACAGTGTGCTGGCCTGTGATAACGGCCTGGTTTGCGCCAAGGCGGGGGAGCTGGCGGTGACCCTGGCAAGGCCGGGGGAATACTGCGCCCCCGCCGGGGTGTCCGTCTTTTTCAATGGCCCCGGCGGCCTGGATGGACTGACTCCCGCCCCCCTGTATCAGAGCGGCAGGGCCTTCCGCTGGGAGTTTGACGCCGGGGGAGCGGCCTGGCGGTTTGACAGGGACGGCCTGTCCGCCCGGATTGCCCTGGCCGTTCCCCGAAGAGAGAACGGAGAACTGCGCCGGGTGGAACTGATTTGGCGGGGCAAAAATCGACTGGAAGGGGAACTGCTGTTCTATCTGGAACCAGTGCTCTGCCCGCAGCGGGACTTTGACGCCCACCCTGCCTTCTCCCGTCTGTTTCTGGAGTGCTCCGCCGAGGGGAACACGGCCCTGTTTCACCGCCGACCCCGGGGGACGGAGGAGGGGGCGTACCTCTGCGCCCTCTGGACGGGGGAGGAGACCACGGCCAGCCTGGACCGGGCCGCGGCCCTGGGCCGGGGCGGGCTGCGGGCCCTGTCCGGCCGGAAGCCGGGGCCGCTGGAAGCCGGAGCCGGGTCCGATCCCTGCCTGATGGTTCGGATTCCGGTCTCCCTGGCCCCGGGAGAGCGAAAGAGCTTCTCCCTGGCCCTGGCCCTTGGAGACGGCCCCGAGGCAGCTCAGGCGGGAGCCCGGCGGATGCTGGAGGGCAAGGACGGGGGCTCCGCCTCCCTGGCCCCTGTGGTGCAGAAGCTGGCCCTCGACGAGGGGGAGGCGCTGGCGGCGTTCGAGCTGCTCTCCTGGCTGGCGGCGGCGGAGGCCGGGCAGGACCGCCCGCCTCAGAATACCCTGTGGCCCTTTGGTATCTCGGGGGACGTGCCCATCGCCGCCGGGCAGGTGTCCGGCCCGGAGGAGGTGGAGCGGGCCGCGCTGTGGTGCCGCTGGCACCGGCTGCTTGTCCAGGGGGGCTTCCCCTTCGACCTGGTACTTTTACTGGAGGAGGGGGGAGACTACCGACGCCCCCTCCGCTCCGCGCTGCTGGAGGAGCTGAAAAAGCTAGGGGCAGAATCCGCTCTGGGGGCCAGGGGAGGCGTTCACCTGGCGGACGCCTCCGCCGCCCCGGCGGTGCTGGCCTGGGCGAAGGCGGTACTGCCGGTGGAGCCCGACCACCCAGGCGGGCCATCCGAATCCATCGCGCCCCCGCCCCCGTTGGCGCTCTCCCCGGGACCCGCCCCCTGGACGATGGAGGGAGACCGGGTGACCATCCGCTGCGGGGATCGGCTGCCGCCGGTGGGCTGGACCCAGGTGCTGTGCAATGCGGAATTCGGCTGGCTCACCGACGAGACGGGGGCGGGTCTGCTCTGGTCGGGGGGCAACGCCCGGGAGGGAAAGCTGGCCCCCTGGGCCAACGACCCCCTGGCCGTGGGCGGCCAGGAGAAGATACTGGTGAGCGTGGACGGACAGGACTTCTCTCCATTTGCTGCCGGGGACGGCCTGTCCTGTACCGTCACCTACGGCCCCGGATTTGCCCGGTGGGAGAAGGCGTTGCCCGGGGGACGCCTGACTGCCGAGGGCTTTGTCCCAACAAACGAAAACCGCCGCATTCTCCGCTTTGCCCTGACCGGGGCTTCTGGAAGGCTCAGCTGCCAGATGGGGGAGGAGGAGCCCGTCTCCGCCCCGCTGCAAGACGGACAGAGCCTGTCCCTGGTGACCAAGGAGAAGGAGGGGAAGCCCTGTTCCCGCTTTTTCCGGGAGGAATTTCAGGTGGAGGAGGAGAAAACCCTCCTCTGGTGGCGGGAAAAGGCGTCGTCCCTCACGGTGCGGACCCCCGACAAGGCCCTGGATCGGTATCTGAGCGGCTGGTGCCTTTACCAGGTGATTGCCTGCCGGCTTATGGCCCGCACCAGCCTGTATCAAAACGGCGGGGCCTTCGGCTTCCGGGACCAGCTTCAGGACGCGGCCTCCCTGCTGTACACCTGGCCGGAGCGGACCCGGGAGCAGCTGCTGCTGGCGGCCTCCCGGCAGTTTGAGGAGGGGGACGTACAACACTGGTGGCACCCGCCACAGGGGGCGGGGGTGCGCACCCGAATCTCGGACGATCTGCTGTGGCTGCCCTGGGTGCTGTGCCGCTACTGCGCGGTCACCGGGGACTACGCCCTTCTGGAGGAGAAAGCGCCTTATCTTAGCGGAAAACCCCTGGAGCCGGGGGAGCGGGACCGGTATGAGGTCCCCCGGGTGAGCGAGACGGAGGAGAGCCTCTACCGCCACGGCCTGGCCGCCATCCTCTGCGCCCTGAACCGGGGGACGGGTCCCCACGGCCTGGCCAGGATGGGGGGCGGCGACTGGAACGACGGCATGGACAAGGTGGAGGGGGAATCGGTGTGGCTCACCTGGTTCCTGGCGGCGGTTTTGCAGGATTTCTCCGCCCTTTGCCGCCGGATGGACGAAGAGGCCCGGTCAGAGGACCTGCTCCGGCAGGCGGACCGTCTGATCCGCTCCGCCCAGGAGGCATGGGACGGGCAGTGGTATCGCCGGGGGTACTACGAGGACGGCACGCCCCTGGGCTCGGCCCAAAGCGACCAGTGCCAGATCGACTCCATTGCCCAGTCCTTTGCCCTCTTCCCCAGCGGGACAGACCGGAGGCGGGCGGACGAAGCCGTCTCCGCCGCCCTGGACCGTCTCTTCGACCGGGAGCATAAGGTGGTGCGTCTCTTCGACCCGGCCTTCGACGGGCAGGGGGAGAAGGACCCGGGATATATCAAGGGCTACCCCGCCGGGGTGCGGGAGAACGGCGGGCAGTATACCCACGCTTCGGTGTGGCTGGCTATGGCCTGCTTTCGGCTGAACCGGCCCGGGGATGGCTGGGCCATATTAAAAGCCCTCCTTCCGGAGGGCCATGAGACGGATATTTACCGGGCCGAGCCCTATGTGATCGCCGCCGACGTGTCCTACGCCCCTGGCCGAGTGGGCCGGGCGGGGTGGACCTGGTATACTGGAGCCGCCGGGTGGTACTGGCAGACAGCCATTCAGGAGCTGCTGGGCCTCAAGGTGAACGAGGGCCGCCTGAGGGTGGAGCCCAATCTGCCCCCGGACTGGCCGGGGTACGAGGCGGAGTGGCGGCTGCCCCGGGGGAAGCTGACAGTGGCCGTAAAGCGGTCCGGAGCCTACTCCGCCGCCCTGGACGGAAAGCTGACGCAGGGCGGTGTTCCCCTGGCGAAGCTGAAGGGGGAGCACCGGCTGGAAATTACCATCTGAGCGGGAGAAGCCTGGTATTACGCCTTCCGCGCCGCGACGAACAAATTGGGCGGATTGGGAAAGAGATTCTCCCGCTCCAGCACGGTGAAGCCGTTTTGGGCGATGCGGCGCGCCAGGCCCCGCTGGGTGAAAAAGGCCACATAGGGCATAGATCCGGTGTGGCTTTTCACCAGCTTTTTCAAGCCAACGGCGGAGGGCCGGGACCCCAGGCAGTCGGTGGCGGACAGGAACATGCCGCCGGGCTTGAGCAGCTCCCGGATGCGGGCCAGGGCGGCGGGCAGGTCGGGCAGATAGAGCAGCACATTAAAGGCGGCCACCGCGTCAAAGCTCCCTGGCTCCAGACAGGGGTCGAAGAGGTCGGTGTTGGTGATTTCCACGTTGGCGGCCCCCTGCTCCCGGGCCTTTTTCAGGGCGGCGTCCACCATCTTTGGGGAGATGTCGATTCCGCGGATGTGCGACACCCTGGGGGCCATGCGGAAGGTGATAAGCCCCGTGCCGCAGGCGAATTCCAGTACCCGGTCTGTGGGCTTCAGGTATTGCAGGGAGCGCCGCGCTGTTTTGTCATTGGTTTCGGCATAAATTTTGCCCGAGTCCGAGTCATAGGTTTGGGCGCGCGTGTCCCAGAATTCTTTTGGCTGGTTTGGCATGGTTCCCGCCTCCTGATTCACCATAAAATATGCTCTCAAATTATACACCATAGCCGGTCCCTGCGCCAGCCGTTTTGGAAATTTTCTCCCAATACTCTCCGGGCGTATTTACTTTTCGGCGCAATCTGTGGTATGATATGCTAGGTCTTGCCTGAACATGACAAAACGCCCAAAGGGCGGGACTTTTCCGCTCGAAGCGATTGATCAAACAAGCTCTGACCACCTCAAGGAGAAAAATTTCGTTCAAAGAAAGGAACCTGACGATATGTCTCAAATAACGCGCCGGGAGCTGTTTCCCGGGGTATGGCTGCGCACAGTGCATACCAGCAAATTTAAAAGCTCCTATCTGTCCGTCACCCTGCTCACTCCGCTGAACAAGGAGACCGCCGGAGCCAACGCCCTGATTCCCGAGGTGCTGCGCCGGGGCACCGCAGTCCACCCGGACATGGAGTCGCTGTCCGCCGCCCTGGACGAGCTGTACGGCGGGGCCATTGAGCCCGTCGTGCGCAAGCGGGGGGAGACGCAGTGCGTTGGCTTTGTGGCCAGCTTTCTGGACGATGCCTACGCCCTGAAGGGCGAAAAAATTCTGGAGCCCGCCGCCGCCCTAGTCGGCGAGCTGCTGCTCAAGCCCTACTCCCAAGACGGGGCGTTCTGCCCCGACTACACCGCCGGGGAGAAAGCGAACCTCATTGACCATATCCGGGCCCAGATCAATGACAAGCGGAGCTACGCCCTTCAGCGCCTCTCCCAGGAGATGTGCCGGTATGAGGCCTTCGGCGTGGACCGGCTGGGAAGCGAGGAGCACGTGGCCGCCATTACCCCCGCCTCCCTGTGGCAGCGGTATCAGGAGCTGCTGCGCACCGCTCAGGTAGAGATCTACTACTGTGGTTCGGCCCACCCGGACCGGGTGGCGGAGGCGATGAAAAGCGCCCTGGAGAAGCTGCCGGTGAACGAAAACCGGATTGACCCGGATTGCAGCGTCCGCGTCTGCGCCGGGCCGGAGCCGGTTGTGGTGGAGGAGGCCATGGACGTCAGCCAGGGCAAGCTGGCTCTGGGGTTCCGCACCGGGGGGATCACCTGCTGGGAGGAGGATTTTCCCAGCCTTTATATGTGTGTCGCCATCTTTGGCGGCACCAGCCTGTCCAAGCTGTTTATGAACGTGCGGGAGAAGCTGTCCCTGTGCTACTACGCCAGCGCCAGTCTGGAGAAAATGAAAGGGCTGATGACGGTGTCCTCCGGCATCGAGTTTGATAAATACCAGACGGCCAAGGACGAGATTCTGGCCCAGCTGGAGGCGGTGCGCCGGGGGGAGATTGAGGACTGGGAGCTGGAGGGCTCCCGCCGCACCCTCGTCGGGGCCTGCCTGTCCATTCTGGACGACCAGGCCCATCAGGAGGACTATTGGCTGGGCCAGGCGGCTGCCGGCCTGGAGGAGCGCCCGGAGGAGCTTGCCGCCCGGCTGGAAGGGGTTACCCGGGAACAGGTGGCCGCCGCAGCCCAAAAGCTGGAGCTGGACACCGTATATTTTCTGAAAGGAAAGGAGGCCTGAGCCATGGACAAGCTGGAATTTGCCAAGGTAGGGGAGTCCATGTACCACGAGAAGCTGGAAAACGGCCTGAACGTGTTTGTGTTCCCCAAGCCAGACTTTCAGAAGGGCTACGCCTTTTTCGCAACTAACTACGGCGGCATGGATATGCGTTTCTTCCTGGACGGGGAGTGGCACAACACCCCCGCCGGGGTGGCCCATTATCTGGAACACAAGATGTTTGACACAAAGGAGGGCAACGCCCTCCAGGAGCTGGCCGCCAACGGAGCCAGTCCCAACGCCTTTACCAGCAGCGACATCACCGGCTATTACTTCGACTCCACCGAGAAGTTTGAGGAGAATCTGCGCATTCTACTCTCCTTCGTCTCGGTTCCCTGGTTTACTCAGGAGAGCGTGGACAAGGAAAGGGGCATCATCGGCCAGGAGATTGGCATGATTGAGGACGATCCCCATTGGAAATGCTATATGAACCTGATGAAGGCCCTGTTTCAGCACCACCCCATCCGGGAGAGCGTAGCAGGGAGCGTGGAGTCCATCGCGAAAATTTCCCCCGAAACCCTATATGCCTGCCACAAGGCCTTCTACGACCCGGCCAATATGGTGCTGTGCGTGGCGGGCCCGGTGGACCCGGAGCACATCTGTCAGGTGGCCCGGGAGATCCTGCCCAGGGAGGCGGGACCCATCGCCGTTAAGGACTATGGGGAGAAGGAGGAGCCCCGGGCGGCTCAGAACCTCATTGAGGAGCGGATGGAGGTATCCGCCCCTATCTTCCACCTGGGCTGGAAGGGAGAGGCCCGGAAGAACGGCGAGGATCGCCTGCGTCAGGAGCTGGTGGGCGGGCTGGCCCTGGAGGTCCTGCTGGGCAATTCCAGCCCCCTGTACGCTAAGCTGTACCGGGAGGGGCTGATTAACCAGGAGTTCGGCTACAGCTACGAAAGCGATGCCGCCAGCGCCTTTTTGGCGGCGAACGGAGAGTCCAGAGACCCCGAGGCCGTTCGCATGGCGGTGGCAGAGGAGGCCGCCCGCATCGGCCGGGAGGGCGTGGACAAGAAGCTGTGGGAGCGGGTAAAGAAGGGGGTCTACGGCAACCGGGTGCGGGGGCTGAACTCCTTTGAAAACCTGTGTGTGGGCCAGGCCCAGGCCTTTTTTGCGGGTTACGATTTCCTCCGCTTTGCCGGGCTCTTTGACGCCATTACAAAAGAAGAGGCGGAGGAACTGATTGAAACCTGGGTGACCGGGGAGCGCACTGCCCTGTCGGTGGTCCGGGCCAAGGAGGATGGGCAGTGATCAACACCGTGTCCTTCCCCGGTCTGGGGCTGGAGTTTACCCTGAACCGGGTGGCCTTCACCATTCCCTTTTTCAACCGGCCCGTCTACTGGTACGGGGTCATTATCACCGGCGGCCTCATTCTGGCGGTATATCTGTGTATCCGCTGGGGCAAGCGCTTCGGTATCAGCGAGGACAACATCATCGATATGATGTTCTTTGCCGTCCCCGCCGCCCTGGTGGCCATTCGGGTGTACTATGTGGTGTTTAACCTGGACATGTACCGCCGGGCGGATGGTTCGCTGAACTGGGGGCGGATTTTCAACTATGGCGACGGGGGGCTGGCCATCTATGGAGCTATTATCTCCTCGGTAATCGTGCTGCTGGTGTTCTGCCGGAGAAAGAAGCTCAGTTTTTTGGCCTACGCCGATTTGGGAGTCCACGGCCTGTTTATCGGCCAGCTGATTGGCCGGTGGGGCAACTTTATGAACGTGGAGGCCTACGGCGTTGCCACCGCCCTGCCCTGGCGGATGTGCGGGCCTTCCATTGCGGTGGAGATGGCGGATAAGGGTTTCGTGGACCAGGCTGGCTATGAAGCCATCCTCAGCGGCGCGCTGGGGGTACATCCCACCTTTTTCTACGAGTCCGCCTGGAACCTTGTGGGCCTTATCCTTGTGTATCTCATGGGGAAGAGGCGGAAATTTGACGGAGAGTGCTTCCTGTTTTACTTCTTCTGGTACGGCATGGGCCGGACCTGGATCGAGGGTCTGCGCACCGACAGCCTGTACCTCTTCGGATGGGAGATCTTCGGCGCGCCCATCCGGGTGTCCCAGTTGCTGTCGGCGGTGGTCTGCGCCGTTGCCGGAGCGGTGCTGGTGTGGGCGCTGTGGAGGACGAAGGGAAAACAGCAGGAGCTCTTTGCAGACCGGCTGGCCGCTCAGACGGCCCGGGAAGAAGAGACGGAGGGGGAGGAATAAACCGTGGCGGCAATTGTCATGGATGGAAAGGCCCTGGCGGCCAAGATTAAGGAACAGGTACGGCTCCAGGTGGAGCGGATGGAGCGCAAGCCGGGAATGGCGATGGTGTTGGTGGGGGAGAACCCCGCCGCCCAGGTCTATGAGGCGGGTAAGCGGAGAGATTGCCAGCAGTGCGGCATCTACTACGAGACCTACCGCCTGCCGGAGGACGTGCCCCAGCCGGAGCTGCTGGACGTGATACGCTTTTTAAACGAGCGAGAGGGAATCGACGGCATTCTGGTCCAGTTCCCCCTGCCGGAGCATCTGGACGACCGAGCCGTTCAGCTGGCGATCCGGCCGGATAAGGATGTGGACTGTGTTCACCCCTCCAACGTGGGGGATCTGACCCTGGGGGTGGACTGCTTCTGGCCCTGTACCCCGGCAGGGGTGATGCGGCTGCTGGCGGAATATAGCATCGACCCGGCCTATAAAAACTGTACCATGGTGGGCCGGTCTAACATTGTGGGCAAGCCCCAGGCCATGCTGTTGCTGCGGAGGGACTGCACCGTCACCGTCTGCCACACCAGGACCCCGGACCTGGCGGCGGAGTGTCGACGGGCAGATATTCTGATTACCGCCGCCGGGCACACCGGCCTGATCACCGCCGATATGGTGAAGGAGGGGGCGGTGGTCATTGACGTGGCCGTCAACCGGGACGACCAGGGGCAGCTGTGCGGCGACGTGGACTACCAGGCCGTCGCCCGGAAGGCCTCTTACATAACTCCGGTTCCTGGCGGCGTGGGCCCGGTCACCCGGGCGGTACTGATGGAAAATACCCTTACCGCGGCTCTGCGCCACGGCAAGGGGGAAATCGGGGGGACTGAGAGGTTATGATTCGCAATCTAATATTTGATATGGGAAATGTGCTGATTCACTGGGACCCGCCGCGTTTCATGGAGCGGATGGGGCTGCCAGAGGAGGACCGCGCACTGCTGCTGACGGAGGTGTTTGGCAGTGTTGAGTGGATTCAAACGGATCGGGGAACGCTCAGCTTTGAAGACGGGCTGAAGGAAATGTGCGCCCGCCTGCCGGAACGGCTCCACCGTGCGGCCCGGGAGCTGACCCTGGACTGGTGGAAGGACAATCTGCTTCCCGTGGAGGGAATGGCGGAGCTGGTTCGTGAGCTGAAAGGACTGGGCTACAACATCTATCTGCTGTCCAACGCCAAGCTGGATCTGCACCAGTATTTTGATCGCATCCCGGGCAGCGAGTGTTTTGACGGGATGATTGTCTCCGCCGACTGGAAGCTGCTCAAGCCCCAGCCCGAGCTGTATCATGTACTGCTCCGGGAATACGGCCTGAAGGCGGAGGAGTGTTTCTTTACCGACGATTTGAACATTAACATTGAAGCCGCCGTACTGGTGGGCATGTCTGGAACGGTGTTCCGCGGCGTGGCCGGGCTGCGCCGGACCCTCACGGAGGCGGGGGTGCCGGTAAAGGCGGCGGACTAAAGGCGGCGGGGGGGAAGCGGCATGGAACGGCATAGTGTTCTGTATCACTACACCGACTTTCAGGCGGTGGACGGCATTCTGCGCTGTGCCCAGCTGCGTGTGAACAACGTCCTGCGCATGAATGACTCGGCGGAGATGCGCCATTTTATGAAGCGGCTGTGCGCCGCCATCGCGGAGCGGCTGGAGCAGGACGGCCGGCCGGACCAGGCCGGCCAGGTCCGGCTGCTCTTCCACGAGGAGCTGAAAAAGGAGTATTCCGCCTTCGCTGCCTGCTTCTCCTTTCACCGGGACGACGCGGCCCAGTGGGAACGGTACGGCAACCGGGGCCGGGGGGTGTGCATCGCCTTTCAGCGGGAGTACCTTCAGCGGATGGCCAGGGGGGCCCTGTCTCTGCAGCGGGTCTTTTATCAGGACAGCATGGCCGGCCACCCCATGGTGGAGGTGTTCTGCCATCTGATTGAGGAGGGGGAGGAGCCGTCCGGAGAGAGGCTGAGGCAGGCCATGCGGGAGGCGTGGGCCTGTTCGGTGTCCTTTAAGCACCCCTCCTTCTCCTCGGAGTATGAGACGCGGCTGGTGGTGTCCCCCTTTGAGAAGGAGGAGCTTCCTGTGCGCCCCTGTTACCACGTGAGCAAGGAGCGGATAAAAAAATACTATCCGCTGGACCTGAAAGCCATGTGCGAGGAGGCGGGCATCGGCATTGAGGACCTGATCCGCGAGATCATCATTGGGCCGGATTCCACCCAGTCAGCCGCGATTTTCCAGGATTACCTGCGGGATAACGGCCTGAGGGGCCTGGCAGAGCGGGTGTCGCTGTCCGACTGCCCTCTGCGGGGACTTATGACATAAGGGAGAGATACTTAATGTATAATTTTGACCAAAAGCTGGACCAGCGGGGCTTTGACGTAAAGTGGGACGCCCCCCGATACCCTGTGGCGCAGGACAAGCCCCTTATCCCCATGTGGGTGGCCGATATGGACTTCGCCGTGCCGGACTGTGTGATACATGCCATCCAGAACCGGCTGAAGCACCCCACCTTCGGCTACTGCGACGACCCGGACCCCAACTTTGCCCAGTCCATCCTGCACTGGGTTCGGGGACGCCGGGGGGTGACGGACCTGCGGCCTGAGCTGATTCGCTATCAGAATTCCGCCCTGGGCGGGGTGGTGGCCGCCATCAAGACCCTCACCCAGCCGGGGGACCCGGTGCTGGTCCATCTGCCCAACTACAACGGCTTTACCCACGCCATCGCCGACGCGGAACGCCGCCTGGTGGGTTCCCCCCTGGTCCGGGACGGGGAAGGCCTGTTTCGGATAGACCTGGAGGATATGGAACAGCGGATTTTGGCGGAAAACGTCAAGTGCCTTCTCTTCTGCGCCCCTCACAACCCCACCGGCCGGGTGTGGAGCCGGGAGGAGACCGAGCAGGTCTGCGCCCTGTGCGAGAAGCACGGGGTGTCCATCATCTCCGACGAGGTGTGGGCCGATTTTGTCTACGCCCCGGCCCGGCATGTGCCGGTCACGCAGGCGTCCGGCTACGCCCACGAGCACACCATTACCATCTGCG
>JAAWCR010000148.1 GCA_022793355.1 Lawsonibacter sp.
ATACTGGGAGGAATTATGAATGGCAACGCCTAGAGTTTTTGTCAGTTCGACTTACTATGATTTAAAGCATGTCCGAAACGATGTCAGCGATTTTATCAAAAGTCTCGGCTATACTCCGGTTATGCACGATAAGGGCGGAGTTGCCTATACACAGACGGATACCCTGGAAAACAGCTGCTACAGCGAATTGGCGACCTGCGACATTGTTGTGTGCATCATCGGAAACCATTTTGGGACCCAATCCTCCAGCAGTAATTTTTCCATTACGATGGAGGAAGTGCGTACAGCGATAAAGAATAAAAAGAAAATCTATATTTTTATTGCGCGGGATGTCTATATTGAAAACAGAACGTATATTCAAAATAAAGGCGGGGAGTTTAAACCAGCGTATGCAGACGATATCAAAATACATCAGTTTATAGCCGAGCTGTGTGAAACGGTAAAAAACAATCCAATCGAAACGTTCGAAACCACGGCGGACATTATTGCGTCTCTGAGAAGCCAGTTTGCCGGGCTGTTTCAAAATTTCCTCGCCCGGGATGCGTCTTTGACGGAATCAAAGACCGCCTATGATTTACAGGAGACAACGGAAGAGTTTAAGGGGCTGCTGACAGACTTTCAGGATACGACCGAAAGAATGCTGGGAGCGTTTGAGGGAACGATTCTAACCACCAATAACACGATTCATTATCTGCGTACGCTGCTTCGGATAGAGTGTTTTTATTTTACGGTTGAGGATTATATAGCGTTAGAGGAATTTCTGCAGTGTATAGGGTTTGAAGGGGACCTGGCAGGACAGGATGAGAAATATTATTTGTTTAAGAGGGCGCATGGCGACATGGTCGAGTTCTTGACCTTGAATACTGCTTTGTTTGATGCGGAGAATGAGTGGAAATTAAAGCGGCTGACGCCGACTAAAGTAAAAGAACTGGTTGAGTGGAAGCTTGAAGAATCCGAAAGCAATGATGAACCGGTCGATTAACTGGATCCGGTGGTAATGTTTGAACTATATCCAGAATGATTTACGCTCTCCTGGGGCATGCTAAGCCCATCCAAAACAAGGAGGTATTACCGATGGGCAAGCAAAAGAAGGACAAAAACCAGGGCCGGGACCTGCGGGGTTCCTCCCCGCTGGCCGGACAGAACCGCACCGACACCGCCACCAACGCACAGGACCCTATGGCCGATCCCCTGGAGATGCGCATGAAGCGGGAAGGGCACGATATGTGATAAATTGCCCAGGTTTTAGAAAAAGTCTGTGGCAATTCACACATTATTCACAAAAAGTTCCAGATTTGGTGAAGAATGGGCGGGGCGGCTGTGGTACTCTATGCACAGATCAGGCAGCTGATTTGAATTTCCTTCCGAGGCGGCAGCCGCCGTCTCAATCCCGTCCGGGAGACCGCGCGCGAACCGGACAAACGGTGATTGGTCTATCATAATGGCTATATCCCAACCTCACCGGCGCGAGGCAAGCGCCACACTGCTGCGGCATGGGCGACCGCCCTGGCGCGGCAGACCAAAAATCCCCGTCCTTGGACGGTTCATAATATATCAATAACATCCTCCCTCTCTTTTTCAACGCAGACGCCCGCCGGTTTTCCGGCGGGCGTCTGCGTGTCTCGCGGAAGATGTTTGGAGGGGGGCGCTCATGGCCCCCCGACCATCCCGGCCCACTCCAAAACGAGGCGGTAATAGTCGCAGTCCAGAATCGTGGCGGAGTAGGCCACCCGGTTCTGCACCTCAGCAACCATTCCGGCCACCTCTTCCAGGTCGGGCTCCGCCCCGTCCCACCGGGTAAACTGGTCCAGGACGGAGTTGTAATAGCCGGTTTTACAGATAAAGCTGTAGTTGGAGAAGATGACCAGCGGGTCCTCGCTGGAGAGGATGTCCGAGCCCATGATAAGCCGGGAGTCATAGTCCAGGGCAAAGAGGTTGGACAGGGTAGGCATCACGTCCAGGCTGGAGCAGTATTTGTCCACCTTGACGGCGGCGCCGGCCATATCGCCGCTCCAGAGGATCAGGGTATTTTGGAAAATCTCAAAGACGGGGTCCACTTCATGGCCCAGCAGCTCGCTGTACTGCTCGTCGGTGAGCCCGTAGGGGTAGTGGTCAGCGGACAGGACAATTACCGTGTCGTCCAGCTTGCCAGCCTCCTCCAGCTGGCGCAGCAGGCTCTCCATGGCCAGCTCCAGCTCCATCTGGCAGGCCAGATAGCACCGGGTCTCCTCGCTGTAGGGCAGATCGGCCACCGCGTCCCAGTGGCGGGCGGACATAGCGTTGTGTTCCAGGGTGTAGTTCAGGTGTCCGCTGACGGTGAGGCAGTAGACCATAAACTTATCCTCGTGGACGAACTTGGGTACAATGGCCTGCATCATCTCCAGGTCGGAGGGGGGCCAGACCTCCTCCAGCTCCAGTCCCTGGCCGATGGCATAGTAGTCATAGCCCATATTGGGGTGGGACTTGTCCCGGTCGTAGTAGCTGTAGAGGTAGTCGTGGAAGGCGAAGGTGGCGTAGCCCTTCTTGCGGAACTGATTGCCCAGGGCGAAGGGCATATAGTTTTCCGAGGACAGGGAGTAGCTCCACACCCCGGATTTGGGGATCAGCCCGGTGGTGGTGACATACTCCCCGTCGGAGGTGGACACCCCCCACAAAGGGGTATAGAAGTTGTCAAAGACGAAGCCCTGGTGGGACAGCTGCCACAGGGTGGGGGTACGTTCCGGATCCATCGCCAGGGTGGAGAAGCCCTCCGCCACAATCCAGATAAGGTTTTTGCCTTGAAAATAGCCTGTCCACAGGTTTTCCGGGGCGGGATCGCGCTGGGAAAACCACAAATGGGCACTTTTCAGCCCCTCGTCCTTCTCGTGCTCGATCAGAGTGTCAAAGTCGATGGGCAGGGTGTGGTAGCCTGGAACGGGTTCGGGCTGGATCACGCTGCCGCTGGGGGACGGGGCGTCGTCCGGGGGCAGGGTGGGCTCCAGGTCGGGCGGGGCCTTGTCGGGATCGGGTTCCGGAAGCTGCTCCGGTTCGTCGGGCTTGATTCCAAACAGCACCCGGCTCAGCTCCAGCTGAGTCTGGGTGAATACGCCAAAATTCTGAACCTCCAATTCCGGGGTGGCGGTGCGGTAATAGATGTACCGCAGGGAGAGCACCCCGCCGCCGCACAGCAGCACCAGTCCCATGGACACAAGCTGAACGGCGGCGGCCATGGCCGCCCACCGCAGGCTCCGGCTTCTGCCGGAGCCTGCGCCTGCGGGAATCAATCGCTTCCGAAAGATCAGCGCCAGAATGGTAGGAGCCGCCAGCATTAGAATGGGAAACCAATTGGCCAATACGTTGCCCACCGCCATCTCGCCGAAGGACTGGGCCACCATTGCCATTTTGGTCAGGGAGAAGATGGAGAGGAAGGTTTTGAACATGTGGTAATACACCATCTGCGTGCCCACCCAGACAGAGACCAAGGCGGTGAGCGCCGGCAGCAGGATGCGGCCCCAGTGGGCGGGCAGGCCGCCGCACAGCACCCCCAGCAGCAGGGCAGGGGGCAGGGTGAACAAAAAGGTAAAAACCGCGCCCTCCGGCAGAAGGGTCCGGAAGCAATATACCTTCAAAAACAGCTCCTCGCAGTAAATAACCGCCAGGAAAAAGAGGGAGGGGAGGGCCAAAGGCCGCCACAGCTTCCACAGGGAGGGGACGGATGTTTCATTGTCCAAGTTAATCACCTCCACAGACGGGGACGGCGCGGGCTGCCCCTTTATTGTGAACCATTTTACTGGATTACCCCCTGCTTGTCAACGGCAGGCACTGGAACGCTGTTATACATTGCTGCGAAAATGAGCGGTATATTCATGCGGATTTTGTGCATAACCACCAATTAATTTTCTTGAAAAAAGTGGATAAATCTGATATGATAACTCTGCTTCATAATTTATTCATAAAGTCCCGGCAGAAGGCCGGAGAGAGGGAGGAACGCTGTGTCCCAGCTGAGCGAAGTGGTACTGGAAAAGTTGAAAAGGGCCTATACCGCCTACTACGACGTGGAGGAGATCGATGACGGCACAGCGCTCAAGGCCCGTTGCGACTATCACATACGGGACAGCCAGTATGTTCTGGTGAAGAAGGCAGAGCTGTGGGCGGCAGAGAGCCACGAATATCTTTATCTGTGGGACGCGGGGGAGCTGAGCGCCGGCGGGGTGGAGGAAATTTTCAGCCGCACCCTGGCCGACGGCGAGCCCCGGGTACGCCCCCACGCCCAGCATATGTATACCTACCTGACCGCCGTAGCACTGTGCGACAGCGCCCGGCCGGACGCTTTGGCGCGGCTGAAAAAGCTGAAGAAGCGCCGGGAATTTAAGCTATCGCTCCATGGATGGATGGAGTTTCGAATAGCCGCCGTGGACCTGTCCACCGGCGAAATTACCGTCAACCGGGCCGGGAGAGCCTTGGTAAAGGACCTGAAACGGCTGACGGACCGCGCAATTCACAATCATTAAGGAGAGGAGAAAACAATTTATGAATGCAGTATTGGTACTTCTGGTTGGCTGCGCCATACTGATTGCCGGCTACGTTTTCTACGGAAAATGGCTGAGCGAGCAGTGGGGCGTGGACGACACCAAGACTACTCCAGCTCATGAGCTGGAGGATGGCATGGACTATGTCCCTGCCAAAGCCCCCGTCCTGATGGGACACCATTTTTCCTCCATCGCCGGCGCCGGCCCCATTAACGGCCCCATTCAGGCGGCCGTGTTCGGCTGGGTGCCTGTGGTGCTGTGGGTCCTGATTGGCGGCATCTTCTTCGGTGCTGTCCATGACTACGGGGCTCTGTTCGCCTCCATCCGCCACAAGGGCCAGTCCATCGGCGAGGTCATCTCCGCCAACATCGGCCGGCGGGCCAAGAAGCTCTTCCTGATCTTCTCTTACCTGACCCTGATCCTGGTGGTGGCTGCCTTTGCCGCCATTGTGGCGGATACCTTTAAGGCCACCTATGGCGAGGACGGCGCGCTGAATGTAGAGGCTTCCGCCGCCAACGCCTCTGTGGCTATGGTCTCCGTTCTGTTTATTGTTATGGCCATCCTGTTTGGCATTCTGGTTTACCGCCGCGGCGCGCCCCTGTCGGTGGCTACCGTTGCCGGCGTGATTGGCATCATCGTCTGTCTGGTGATTGGCCTGAACTTCCACCCCATCTACCTGAGCAAGGATGTTTGGATGTGGATTATCGGCGCGTATATTCTGGTGGCTTCGGTGGCCCCGGTGTGGATTCTGCTCCAGCCCCGTGACTATCTCAGCTCCTTCCTGCTCTACGGCATGATGATCATTGCCTTCGTGGGCATCCTGGGCGCTGGCGTAATGGGCCAGAACACCAGCCTGGATATGCCCGCCTTCACCGGCTGGACCGACACCATGACCGTCAGCGGCACCGGAGCTCCCGCCTCCCTGGGCACTGTGTTCCCCGCCCTGTTTATCACCATCGCCTGCGGCGCGATTTCCGGCTTCCACTCCCTGGTGGGCTCCGGCACCACCTCCAAGCAGCTGGATCACGAGCGGGACGCAAAGCCCATCGCCTACGGCGGTATGCTTATTGAGTGTGCTCTGGCTCTGATCTCTCTGTGCGCCGTGGCCTTCGTGTGGAACCGCTACTCCCTGAACTTCGGGGAGGAGGGCTTCCTCCGCGCTCCCACCCAGGTGTTCGCCACCGGCCTGGCCGGCATGGTGGCCACCATTCCCGGCCTGGCCGCCGTTGAGAGCGTGGTGCGCACCCTGCTGATTCTTACTGTCTCCGCCTTCTGCCTCACCTCCCTGGACACCGCCACCCGTCTGGCCCGTTACATGTTCCAGGAGTTCTGGCTGGAGCCCGGGCAGACCTATAAGGACGTCTCCGGCTACAAGGCTGTGCTGGCCAACCCCTACATCGCCACCGCCATCACCGTGGTGCTGGGCGTGGCTCTGGGTATGAACGGCTACAGCGTGATCTGGCCTCTGTTCGGCGCCGCCAACCAGCTTCTGGCCGGCCTGGGTCTGCTGGCCGTCTGCGCCTGGCTGGGCAACATCGGCAAGAACAACAAGATGTTCTATATCCCCATGATCTTTATGCTGGTGGTTACCATCTGCTCCCTGTGCCAGACCATCATGGGCCGGTTCAAGGCGATCTTTGCCGGTAGCGCCGCTTTTGCCACCTATGTTCAGGGCATTCTGGCCGTGGTTCTGGTGGTCCTGGCCGTGGTCCTGGCCATCGAGGGCATTCAGACCGTTTTTGGCGGCAAGAAGAAAGCCTGACCATCCCTGTTCCATCCAAACAGAGCAAAAAGCGGGTCCGGAATACCGGGCCCGCTTTCTGATTGCCTACAAACAGGCTTTATGGTATACTGCAAAGGTGAGCGCAGGCTGCCCCTACAAATCAAGCCGAAGGTGATACTATGAAAACCAGCAAGCCGCTGTCTGTTGTGCTGTCCGTTTTGATTGCCCTGGTGGTGCTGACCGGCTCCATTGCCGTGCCGCTGCTGTGCCGCCCCTTCTACTACGCCCACATCGGGCCCATGAATCTGACCTCCTACGGCTTGACGGAGGGGGAAATTAAAACCGCCTACGACGAGATGATGGACTTTTGCCTGGGGAAACGGACGGACTTCTCCGCCGGGGTGCTGGCCTTTTCCCCCTCTGGGGCGGACCACTTCGCCGATGTGCGGGGGCTGTTTCTTCTGGACCTGCGGGTGCTGAACTTTGCTGTGATGAGCCTGAGCTTCCTGCTGGGCTGGTGTTTGGTGGGAAAGGTGCGCCCACACCGTTTCCTGGGCCGGGGGCCCGGCCTGTGGGCGGCGGCGGGGCTGGGGGCGACGTTTCTGGCGGTGGGCGGGCTGGCCGCCCTGGACTTCGACCGGGCCTTCGTCATTTTTCACAGTATCTTTTTTCCGGGAAAGGATAACTGGATATTCGACTGGCGGACCGACCCCATTATTTTATTCCTGCCGCAGGACTTTTTCCGCAACTGCGCCCTTTTGATTTTGGCGCTGCTGCTGTTCTGGTGCGCCACTCTGCTCGCGGCCGACTGGCGGATGAGGCGGAGAGGGGAATAAATTTGTATAAATCGCAAATTCTAAAAAAACCGTCCGGCCCCTCTTGCGGAGCCGTGAGGTTTCTGGTATAATACCTCGGATAGAAGAGGAGGGGCTGCCATGTTTTCGCTGCTGTACGTTTGTCCGGCGCTTGGTGGCCTCTTTGTTTCTATTCCTTGACGGCAATCACGTTTGTGGTTGCTTTTTTTGTGGGTATGAGAGAGAAAGGAGAACAAAATGAACGACAACCAACCCATCCGTGACGCCCGGCAGCTGGGGCTGCCCAAAATGCTGATTCTGGGCCTTCAGCACATGTTCGCTATGTTCGGCGCCACCGTACTGGTGCCCATCCTGGTGCAGGGCTACGGTCTGCCCCTGTCCATCCAGACGACCCTGTTTTTCGCCGGAATAGGCACCCTGTTTTTCCATGTCTGCACCAAATTCAGGGTGCCCGCCTTTCTGGGCTCCTCCTTCGCCTACCTGGGCGGCTTCGCCGCCGTGGCGGAGCTGAACTCCGGCATCTACGCCGGCATGTCCGGGGAGGAAAAGCTGCCCTACGCCCTGGGGGGCATTGTGGTGGCGGGACTTCTGTATCTGGCGTTGGCCGGGCTGATCAAAGCGGTGGGCGTCCATAAGGTGATGCGCTTCCTGCCCCCGGTGGTCACCGGGCCCATCATCATTCTCATTGGCCTGTCCCTGGCCCCCAGCGCCATCAACAACGCCTCCACCAACTGGTGGCTGGCCGTCCTGTCCATCGCCGTGATTGTGGCGGCCAACATCTGGGGCAGGGGGATGGTGAAGATCATCCCCATCCTTCTGGGGGTGCTGGTGCCCTATGTGGTGGCTCTTGCCACCAACCAGGTGGATTTCTCCGGGGTGGCGGCTGCCAATGTGGTGGGCCTTCAGCCCTTCGTCCTGGCCAAATTTGATGTGACCTCCATTCTGGTTATGGCCCCCATTGCCATTGCCGCCATGATGGAGCACATCGGGGACATGTCCGCCATCTCCGCCACCGTGGAGGAGAACTTTATCGAGGACCCCGGCCTGCACCGAACCCTGATTGGTGACGGTGTCGCCACCTCCTTGGCCGGCATGTTTGGCGGACCCGCCAACACCACCTATGGCGAGAACACCGGCGTGCTGGAGCTGTCCCGGGTCTTTGACCCCAAGGTGGTCCGCCTGGCCGCTGTCTATGCGGTGGTGCTCTCCTTCTCTCCCAAGTTTGCCGCCGTCATCAATTCCATCCCCACCGCCATCATCGGGGGTGTGTCCTTTATCCTCTACGGCATGATTTCCGCCATCGGCGTGCGCAATGTGGTGGAAAACCGGGTGGACTTCACCAACTCCCGGAATCTGATTATTGCCGCCGTAATCATGGTGTGCGGCCTGGGCTTTAAAATATGGGGCTTTAATAACGAGTTTTCGGGGCTGACCTTTACCGTGGGGAGCGCCTCCATCACCCTGACCTCCCTGGCCATCGCAGCGATTGCGGGCATTGCCCTCAACGCCATCCTCCCCGGCAAGGACTATCAGTTCGGCTCCGATGTGACAAAAGGCCGATCCGGCGACTTCGGGCGGTATTGATTCATTTGTCGAAACGATGAAAGCCTGATGTACTTCGGATGAAAAATTCATTAAATAAAGCTAAAGCCTCTTGCGTCCTATGGAAAAATCGGATAGAATAAGGGCAGCAGACGGGAAACCGTAAATTAAGGAGGTTACTATTATGGATTTGAAGAGCACGTTTGAAAACTTGAAGGACAGAGCCGCCGAGATGGCTCAGGCCGGCGTGGCCCAGTCCAAGCGTCTGGCGGAGATTGCCAAGCTGAAGACGGCCAACATGGCCGAGGAGGACGCCATCAAGAAGGCCTATATCGAGATTGGCAAGCTCTATTATGCCGAGCAGGGGGCCACTCCTGACGGAGCCTTCGCCGCCGCCTGCGAGAAGATCACTGCCTCCAAGGCTCTGATTGAGACCAACAACGAGCGGATTGCCGAGCTGAAGCAGCCCGGCGACCCAGAGGCCGAGGTCGAGGCGGAGACGGTGGAAGCAGAGGCCGAACCGGTTGCCGAGGAGAGCACGGAGTGCACTTGTTCCTGCGGATGCGGGGAGGAGACGGAAGATAAACAGGACTGACGAGATTCCCGAGAGGCCGCCGCCCGGCGGCCTCTTTTGTATGGCGGGCCCCGGATCCGGACAAGCTATGCCGGGAGGGAAGAGCCGATGGAACAATTTGAACAGTATTACCGCCTGCCCCAGGATGTGGTGGGCCACGACGCGGCGCTGCTGTCCTACTGGGACACCGTGCCCGCCAAGGCGCAGCTGCGGCTGCTGGAGAGTGATATCACCGTGTCCACCCTGGGGGAGCTGAAAATGCTGGCAGAGCGGTTCAGTCAGGAGCATGCGTAGGGGCCGCCTTTGGCGGCCCGCTTAAACAGAAGCGAGGAGGGCTGCAAGATTGTATTTTCCCAACGATATGACGTTTCAATACTTCTTTTTTGATACATATCCGGGTTACTTTTTACAGGCATTGCCCATTGCGTTGTGCGCTGGGACAATTTACGCGGTCCGCCGCGCCAGAAAAACAGGTTCGGCGGCAAACGCGGTCCTGCCCGCGCTGTTTGTCTGCTATATCACCGGATTGCTGTGTCTGACCCTGTTTGAATATGTTATGGGACAGGCGTACTATTTCCTCTTTTACCGGAGCGCAAGCGGAAGAAGCTGGACCTGGTTCAATTTTGAGTATGACTTTGTTCCAGATTTTTTTCAAAACTTCGGCGCGGAAAATCTGGGAAATATTGTAATGTACCTCCCCTTTGGGATTTTTTATCCCCTGTTCCGGGAAAATACTGCGTGGAAACAGACCATCGTCGCGGGAATCGCCACATCGCTGGCAATTGAATTGCTGCAGCCGGTTTTTGGCCGCAGCTTTGATGTCAATGATATTATATTGAATGGAACGGGGGTTATTCTCTCCACCGCGGTATTTTACTTGTGTCGGGACGCAAAGAGGAAAAAACGTGGATTTCATTAGGACTTGTTTGAAAAAGGAGTGTATTTTATGCTGTTTTTATGGTATCCAAAGTGTACGACTTGCCAGAAGGCCAAAAAATTCCTGGACGAGCGGGGCGTAGCCTGCGTGCAGCGGCACATCAAGGAGGAGAATCCCACGGCAGACGAGCTGCGGACCTGGTGGAAGGAGAGCGGCCTGCCCCTGAAAAAATTTTTCAACACCTCCGGCATACAGTACCGGGAGCAGAACCTGAAGGACAAGCTGCCGGCCATGAGTGAAGAGGAGCAGCTGGAGCTGTTGGCCACCGACGGCATGCTGGTCAAGCGCCCCATTCTGGTGGGGGAGGGCTTTGTGCTCACCGGCTTCCGCCAGCAGGAGTGGGAGGAGAAGCTGTAAATTTTTCCAAATTTCCATCTCTCAGCCAGCCCAATTTTTCTGGCCCGGCGATTTCAGAGCCGGTGCCGGGAGCGCTGGAAAGGGTGGGATTCCTCCCCATGGTTGAATCATAAAAACTCCGGCCATAATGAGACGGCGGACGGGTAAAGTCCGTCCGCTCTTTTTTTATTGACAATGGCAAGGGGGTGGAATTTTGGAAGAAGAGAAAAAGAAAGGCCCGGTGGTGTTCGGCCTGGCCGTACTGG
>JAAWCR010000149.1 GCA_022793355.1 Lawsonibacter sp.
GCGAGGGGTGGATGATGGACGATCCGGAACATGCCCGGGAGAAACAGCACAGGCTGGACTGGAGCCAGGCGTTCCCGGAGCCCAAGCTCTTCTGCAAAAACTATCTGCTGCTGCGCGATCTGTATTTTGACACCAGGCTTCCGAATCCCCTGCCTCAAATGGTGGAGCAGGCGCTGGACGTTTTTCTTTAGGACTTGCGTGAAAGCCATTTCCTGGATGAGTCCGTATTTACCTGCGCCAGTAAGCTGTTGGACGCCGCGGCGGAACAAGTTGGACAGGCTGAGTCTGACGCATTTGCCGGAATAATATGGGAGAGATGACAAGATGGAGAATATAATTTGGTCAAAGACCTATATTGATTCCCTGAGCTGGCCGCCCCCCGTTTTGCAGGGTAAGGAGGCGGTTGCGATGGCGTGGTTTATAGGTTCCTTGTCAGTCGAAAGAGCCTCCGGCACAGGCCGGAGGCTCCCTTGGTCAGCACAGATATTTGCCCAAAATTTCCAGGAACAGCTCAATGTTGAGGGGCTTGGCAATGTGGGCGTTCATGCCGTTTTTCAGGGCGGCCTCCTTGTCCTCCTCCATGGCGTTGGCCGTCATGGCGATAATGGGGAGGTTCTTCACGTCCTTCCGGGGCAGAGCGCGGATTGTCCGCGTCGCCTCATAGCCGTCCATAACGGGCATCTGCACGTCCATCAAAATCGCGTCGTAGTAGTATTCCTCCACCCGGCGCATCGTGTCCACTGCATCGGTGCCGTCTGGCACGGACTCCACTATAAAGCCGGTTTCCTCCAAAATGGCCTGGGCAATCTCCCGGTTGAGCTCGTTGTCCTCCACCAGAAGAACCCGTTTGCCCCCGAAATCCGCCTGAGTCCAAGAGACCTCCGGTTCCTTTTCGATCAGGTGATTCGCCGCCAGCATGACGGATTTCAGGTCGGACATGAACAGCGGCTTGGCGCAGAAGGCGGATACCCCGGCCTGCTTGGCCTCCTCCTCAATGTCCGTCCAGTCATAGGCGGTGAGGATGATAATCGGAGCGTCTTGGCCGACGGCGGCCCGGATGCGCCGGCAGGTCTCAATGCCGCTCAGCTCCGGCATTTGCCAGTCGATGATGTAGGTGTGATAGGACTCTCCCTCATTATGGGCGCTTTTGGCCCGGTAAACCGCCTCCCGGCCGGAGGTGGTCCACTCCGCCTGCATCCCAATCTGCTTGAGCATCCTGACCACGCTCTCACAGCTGTCGCAGTCGTCGTCCACCACAAGGGCCCGCAGTCCCTCCAGCTCCTTGATCTGGGCTGCGTTCCGCTCCACATCCTGAAGCTTCAGGCTCAGCTCCACCCGGAACTCGCTGCCTACGCCCTTTTCGCTCTCCACGCTGATGGTGCCGCCCATCATCTCCACGATGTTTTTTGTGATCGCCATACCCAGGCCGGTGCCCTGAATGCCGGTTTTGGTGGTACTGGCTTCCCGTTCAAAGGGCTCGAAGATATGTTCCACAAACTTTTGTGACATACCGATGCCGTTGTCCTTTACCAGGAACACATAGTCCCCATAGCCCCGGTGGAAGGTGGTTTTCTGCTGGATGCGGAAGGACACCGTTCCCCCCGCCGGAGTATACTTGACCGCGTTGCTCAGCAGATTGACAAAAACCTGGCTCAGCTTCAGCGCGTCGGCGATGACGTCCTCGTTGTTCACATCGAAGGTATCAATAAACAGATCCAGCTTTTTGGCCTTCACCTGGGGCTGAATAATGTTGACCAGGTTGTGGGTCAGCTCGGAGATATTGCACTCCTGCTCCTTGATTTGGACCTTTCCGCTCTCAATTCGGCTCATGTCCAGAATATCGTTGATGAGGCTGAGAAGGTGGTTGCTGGAGGACAGCACCTTTTGCAGACAGTCCCGCACCTGGTTTTTGTTGTCGATATGGCTGACGGCGATGGTGGTAAAGCCAATGATAGCGTTCATGGGGGTGCGGATGTCGTGGGACATGTTGGACAGGAAGGTGGTTTTGGCGCTGTTGGCGTGCTGGGCCTGCATCAGGGCCTCCTGAAGGGCCTGGGTTTGCTCCCGCTGCTTCTGGACCTGTACTGTGATATCCTTGGACACCACCATCACCATGATGTCCCCGGTATCGTTGTCCCGGGTCATAATAAAAGACTGCCGCACACACATCTGCTGCTCCAACCCGGCCCAGTAGTCCACGGTGACCTCCGCCTCGCCCTGCTCAAAGCAGCGCCGCAGATGCTCCAGATTGACGGCGTTGTCGTACTCCTCCAAAGATTCCTCCAGAATGGAGGGCCGCCACTTCGCAAAGCATTCCGAGGCCGAACAGGGGGCTTTCAGGCCCACCTTCTCCAGCATGGAAATCTGCTGGCCGTCCTCCATACGTACAATGTCCTGCTCCACCACGTTTTGGGTAAGGTTGAACTCAAAGGTGCAGAAGGCGGAGGAGGTGATGGCAATCCGGTACTGCCGCTCTTTGCGGTTGGCTAAGGCAATCTCCTTTCTGGCAATCAGCTCCTTCTTCTGCAGTCCGGTAATATGCTCCTGGCTCTCCCTCACCAGCTTCATCCGCTCCCTCTGTGCTCGGATGAGCAGCGTCAGAATATAGACTGCGAACAGGCAAACGAGAATGGTTTGCAGGACCATGCCGGTGTGGTTGGCACTTTGAATCATGGCCTGGGTCACGCCCTTGGGGAAGACCTGTATCAACATATACTCGCTGCCGGGAATACGGAATACGCACAGATTATCCGTCAGGCTGCCCGGGGCGCAGATGAAGCCCGCCTCCTCCGTACCGCTCCGCAGTGCCTCCCAGGTCTTCTCAGCGGTCCGGGCATCGATGCTGCCGAAGTCCCGCAGCATATCGGGCAGCAGCTGGTCATATCTGCCGCCGTCGGAGCTGGCAATGACCTGCCCTTCTCGCATGCATAAAAAGGTGTTCGCCGGCTCCCCGAAATAGGTGGCGGCCAGCATTTCCCGCAAATAGTCTTCCGCCAGATACATGCCCAGAAGGGTTCCGATGATGTTCTCCTCGTGGTATATGGGCGCATAGAATACGATCATCATCCGGCCCGTCAGCTTGGAGCGGAAAACCACCTCCAGCCCGCTCTCCCCCTCCATGCCGCGAGTGTAGTAGTCCCGGTCCAGGCATTTAATCTCTCTCCCGTTGGAGGTCAGGGTGACACCGTCGGTACTGGCAAAGCATATGGCGTCGAAGGAGGCGTTTTCCTCCATGCCCTTCAGCAGCTCCGGAGTGACCTCCGGGCGGATGCCCTTCGCACTGAGCAGATAGGCGTAGTTGCGCACCCGCAGCAGAGCGTTTTCAAATTCGCTTTCGATGCGCTGGGAGGTCTGCCACGCTGAGTCCATGGCGTAATTCAGGTTTTGGTTCTCAATTCTTCGGCTGTTGGCGGCGGAATACCACCGGAACAGCAGAAATACCGCTGCCAGAAGGACAGCTACCAAGAGTAAATTTTGCCAGGTCTTTTTCGACGTGCGCATGAAGCAAGCCCCCCCGTCAGAATTGAAACGATTTCATTTTATCACGCTTCCCCCAAAAAGTACAGAGGATCCGTTCATAATTTGCGCCTAAAAAACAGGCGATCCCCAAACCAGGTCAGGGAACGCCCGTTTTCGTGCCTACCAGCCGGTGCCTACAATCTGCCCATGCCAGCCGTCCGCCTCCAGGGAGACGTAGCCGCAGCGGTAATACTCAAAGGCCCCCTCGGGCACCTCCGGGTCGCTGCCTGTGTACCCTCCGGTATTTCCGGCCATACTCCAGTTCAGCGCCGTCTGATTCTCCGGGACAAATACTGTAGTCAGCCGGATGGCATATTGATGTTCTTCCAGCTCCCCCCACTCCCGCAGGTGCTCCGTCTGCTCCATATCATCCTCCACATAGGTCTTGACAAAGGAAAACTTGTATTTGCTGCCGCTGGTGACGGACAGGGCGGCGCTTTCCACAATCCGGCAGTATTCCTCCGCCGCCGCCAAATGCCCCTGTCCCTGGTCCGGGATCACCACGCTCATGTTCCGGTCGTAGCCGTCCAGCGCCTCATACTCCAGCTCGTCAAACCAACCTCGCAGGCAGGAGTAGGCAAACCCCATATCCTCCATGCCATAGGACTCCGTATCCTCCACTTGAAACCAAAAAACTCCCTCCGGGCCTTGAAACTGCACCTTGCTCTGGCCTGGAAAGGCGCGTATACTCCAGCCGTTCACCTCCGACAGCGTTACCAAATCGTCTGCCAAAAAGTCTCCCCACTCCACTGGCGGAAGGGGCGACCATTTTGCCCCCTTCAGCTGATTGGAGAAATATGTCGCGTTGCTGGCGTCCCAACAGTTGTCATAGCTGCCCGCCGCCTCTCCGTTCACCGTCAGGCTGAGCTGGAAGGACTCGCCATCCTTAATACTGTCCAGGGCGGCGCGCAGGGTTCTTGGTCCGGTTTGGAGGACATCCAGGCCATACTGCTCAATGTACCAGTCGCGCAGCGCATTTTCAATCGAACCTCCGTTCGCAAACTCCATCCCGCTGGAGGCCTCGTCGAAGCGGAGAACATCATAGCTCCCGTCCTCATACCGCAGCGCGAAGATCAGGCAGCCACCTTGGCCGGAAATATCAAACCAGCCGTCCTTCCACCGCTCCATACCGCCCATTTCCTGTACTCTATCCGGGTCTGTGTCCAGCCGGACCAGCCGGGCACAACTCCACAACTCCGGTGTCCCATCCAGTTCTAAGTCCCGCACCTCCGCATCTTTTTTCAAGTCGTCCAGACGTACATCCAACACCTGCGCCTCAGCGGTATCGCCGTCCACCGTGATATAAGTCAGCTCCTCCGGGTCCTCCGAGCGGAGAAATTCCTCCACGTCGGCCCAACTTCCGACCCGGTCCGCATTGTGAGAATCGTCCGCCGGTGGATTAGCGGCGCAGGCGGCGATGACCAGTCCGCAGAGGAGCCCAGCGCACACCGCCACCCACAGCCGGGGCCGCTTCCAGCGCAGAAGATTCTTGATCCGCCCTTTGGCGTCCCCCTCACCGAAGGCCAGTGGTGTTCCGGCGATGATGGTCCGTCCTGTGGCCAGGCTGAGCAGGGATGCGGAGTAGTCTGCCCGGACATCCCCGCCCAGCCTTTTCAGCACCGCCTCGTCACAACTCATCTCCATATCTTTCCCGGCCAGCACAAAGGCAAGCCACACCAGCGGATTGAACCAGTGTAGGCACAGCGCCCCGAAGGCCAGCAGCTTTATGATATGGTCCAGCCGGCGGATGTGATACCGCTCATGGAGTATGATGTACTCCCGCTCCCCCTCCTCCAGGGAGGAGGGCAGATATATCCGGGGCCGCAGCACCCCCAGCACAAAGGGGGACCGGGTGTGGTCGGCCAGCCAGAGGTTCCCCTCCAGGCGTACCGTTCCCACCAGCCTCCGGCGCAGGAGCAACAAAGACCCGACGCCGTACAGCGCCATTCCCCCAACTCCCGCTAGCCACACCAGGGGCAGTACCGCCGCCGGGCGGGCCGGGGAAACAACGTCCAGCGCCGCCGGGGAGTTCGGGAAAATCACATGGTCCGGCGTCTCTCCGTCCCCAGCCGGGGCGGCGGGGGACGTCTCGTTCAGACCGAAGGCCCCGCCGGGACGCACATACTCCACCGCGCTGGCCCCCGATTCCCGTTCCCTCACCGGTATGTCCAGCAGGCCCAGCAGGGAAAAGCCCGCCCCCACCGACACCGGGCACAGCAGCCGGAACAGCACTACCGCCCACAGAGCGTAGGAAAAAACCTTGGGCGCCCGCCTCAGTGCCAGACGGACCAGCAGTACCAGCAAAATCACCACGCTGGCCGTCAGGCTCATGTTCAAAATCATGGGAAACAGCTCCCGGGTCAGATACTCCAGCACAGCTTTCACCTCCTGTTCTCGTCAATCAGCCGCTGTAATTCGCTGATTTCCTCGTCAGACAGCCGCTTCCGGGCGGTGAAAGCCGCCAGGAAGGCGGGAAGCGAGCCGGAAAAGGTCTCCTCCACAAACTGCTCGCTCTGCACGGCGTAATATTCCTCCCGGGAGAGAAGGGCGGTGACCTTTCCCCCCTCGTTCTGGAAGATACCCCGGCCGCACAGGCGCCTGAGCACCGTGTAAGTCGTAGACTTCTTCCAACCCAGCGCCGCCTCCGCCAGCCGGACCAGTTGGGTGGAGCTGACAGGCGCGTGGGTCCAAATCAGGTCCGCGAACCGGGACTCCACCGCCCCCAATTTCAGATTGCTCATTTGACATTCCTCCTTGGTTTATAACTTGTAGACCTCTCAAATTTAGTTTACATGATGTAAACTAAATTGTCAAGTTATTTTTTCCAGGGCGGGAGGTTTCTCTGCCGAAGCCCTCAGATTCTTCGGCCTTTTCAGCATACTTCCATATGGGGACGCAAGGAGCGGCCCTCGGAACTCAAACGAGTCCCAAGAGCCGCTCTTTATGTGCCAATCGCCGGAGGCATCCGGACCATGCGGACTGAATGCCGCTTTATTCCAGCCCTCTCCTGTCCGAATGCTTTATGCTTCCACCGCAGTCTGTACGCCCTCTATCCTGGCCAGGGCCTGAAGAATTTCCTCCTTGCCCGCTCCCTGGCGGGACAGCAGGGACAGCACAGCGCAGGAATTGCCGTCTCCATCGCTCTTGCGGGTAATCTCCAGGTCCACAATTTTGATTCCCAGCTTATGGCAGCGGGACACAATGTCTTCCAGGCAGGAGGGCCGCACATATTCAGCGTACACCGTGAGCTCCTTGGTATCCCGCAGCAGGCGGTACTCCAGCTTGGAGAAAAACACCTCCGCCATCAGTACCAGCACGGTGGCATAGACCGCCCCTTCGTAAAACGCGGTGCCGCAGCAAAGCCCCACAACGGCCACCACCCACAGCCCGGCCGCGGTGGTCAGGCCCCGTACCCGCTGCCATTTGGTCATCATAATTGCCCCCGCGCCGATAAAACTGACGCCGGCAATAACCTGCGCCCCCATGCGGCTGACGCTGATGGGGTAGTGCATAACGATATACAGATATTGGCTGGTGGCGGTGGTCATGGCCGCCCCCAGGCAAATCAGGATATGGGTCCGGAAGCCGGCGGGGCGGCGCTTGCCCGTCCGCTCAATTCCGATGGCCCCGCCGCATACCAGCGCCAGCAGTACCCGGACGGTCATGCCCAGCAGATTGGGCTCGCGCAAAATATTCAATGCGGGAAACATGGCCTCACCTTCTAAATTTCATCAATGGTCCGCACGTCCGGGCTGTAGGACAGATCGGCCAGGAGGCGGGTATGGGACTGATATTTGGGCAGGCGGAGATAAAAGACCACGCTGGGAACATTCTGTTTCCGGACGTTTCCCCTGCGGTCTATCTCCATGTCATAGATTTGAATGCCTCTGTCCTTCAGCGCCTGAACAAAGTCCTTCATCTGTTCGATGGCGGTAAATTCCACATACAGATTCATATTCCGGGACCGGGCCATGAGGAAGGTCTCAATATAGGGCAGCACCTTAATACTCAAAAAAATGGTCAGAAAGCCCAGCAGCATTCCTTCGTAGAAGCCCGCGCCAATGGCCAGCCCCATACAGGCCGAGGCCCAAAGGCCCGCCGCCGTAGTCAGCCCCTTTACCTCCCGCTGCTCGGTGATGAGAATGGTGCCCGTCCCCAAAAAGCCGATGCCGTTGATCACCTGAGCTCCAAACCGGGTTACGTCGGTGGTCATGCCCACCACAAGCTGCTCGCTTTTCCACACCGTATCAAACATCAGATGCTGGTATTGCCCCAGTATCATGGTCAGCGCGGCTCCCAGACACACCAGCATGTAGGTGCGAAAACCCGCAGGGCGGCGCTTGTGCTCCCGGTTGACCCCAATCAGCCCGCCGCACAGCACCGCCATCGTCAGCCGCAGCAGGACGGACGGCGTATTAAATTCCCGCAGATAGCTCAGCAGCTCCATCATTTTACCACCACATTCCGCTCGCCCAGGCGCTCGGTCAGGTCCTTCACCAGGGTCGGGTGTATCTCACACCGCGATCCAATCCGTTTTTTGCAGTCCTCAAAGTAGAGGACCACTTGGCTCTGCCCGGGGAAGAAGGACAGGGCCAGCCGCACCTTCCGTACCTGGGGGTCCTCCCGGCTGGGCAGGCGCAGATACAGGGTCTCTCCTCCGCCTGCCGCCTCCAGGTTGCTCAGGGGCCGGATGGAATCCACCATCAGCTGCGGCTCCTTATCCTCCCGGACGGAAATCTTCCCCTCTGCCAGAATGGCGCTGTTCTCCCGGATGTAACTGCCACTCTCGTTAAGAACGCGGGAGAAGCACAGCAGCTCCATAGAGGCGGTGGCGTCCTCCAGGTTGATGTAGGCCATCAGGGTGTTATTCCGGGTGGTGCGGGTACGGTAGGTGGAAATCACCCCGGCGATGGACACCCGCTGTTCGTCCCGGTACTGCCTGGGCCCGTCCTCCCGGGCAAAGTCGCTGAGGATAGAGCCGATGGTCACCGCCCCGAGCTGCTTGGCGGTCTCCCGGTACTGGTCCATGGGGTGGCCGGACAGGTAGAGTCCGGTGGTCTCCTTCTCCATGCTCATCAGCTCCTGCGGGGTGTACTCGGGCAGGTTGGGGAGCACCAGCGCGGGCAGGGGAGCGCTCTCCTTCGCTCCCCCGCCCATGCCGAACAAATCCAGCTGACCATCCAGGTTTCGCTTCCGGGTGGCAGCGATGCCGTCCAGCACCTGGCCGAACACCTGCATCAGCTGGGAACGGCGGTAGCCCATGGCGTCGAAAGCGCCGCTCTTGATCAGGCTCTCCAACATTCGGCGGTTCATATCCTGGTCGTAAAGCCGGTCGCAGAATTCCATAAAATCGGCGAAGGGCCCGTTTTTCTCCCGCTCTGACAGCAGATTGGCCACAACGGCCCGCCCTACCCCCTTCAAGGCTACCAGGCC